>JAFAXX010000132.1 GCA_019240655.1 Solirubrobacterales bacterium | reverse complement strand
CCATCCTCGGCGTCGGCAACTGCGCCTCCGCCCTCATCCAGGGCCTCCACAAATATGCCAACGCCAACCCCGCCGAGTCCGTCCCCGGCCTCATGCACGTCGACCTCGGCGGCTACCACGTGCATGACATCGAGTTCTCGGCGGCCTTCGACATCGACGTCGAGAAGGTCGGCAAGGACCTCTCGGAGGCGATCTTCTCCGGGCAGAACAACACGCTGAAGTTCGCCGACGAGGTCGCGCACCTCGGCGTCGAGGTGCACCGCGGGATGACTCACGACGGGCTCGGCAAGTACCTGCAGGAGAAGATCACCAAGGCCCCCGGGCCGACCGCCGACATCGTCGACATCCTCAAGGAGACCCACACCGACGTGGTGGTCTCCTATCTCCCGGTCGGCTCAGAGCAGGCGACCAAGTGGTACGTCGAGCAGGTGCTCGAGGCCGGCTGCGGCTTCGTCAACTGCATCCCAGTGTTCATCGCCGGGGAGGACTACTGGAACCGCCGCTTCCAGAAGGCCGGCCTGCCGATCGTCGGCGACGACATCAAGTCGCAGGTCGGCGCGACGATCGTCCATCGCGCCCTCGCCCGGCTGTTCCACGACCGTGGCGTGAAGCTGCTGCGCACCTCGCAGCTCAACGTCGGCGGCAACATGGACTTCTACAACATGCTGGAGCGCGAACGGCTCGAGTCCAAGAAGGTCTCCAAGACCAACGCGGTGACCTCGATCATGGGCCACACGCTCCCGGCCGACGACGTCCACGTCGGTCCCTCCGACTACGTGCCGTGGCTGACCGACCGCAAGTGGGCCCACATCCGGCTCGAAGGCCAGGCGTTCGGCGACGTGCCGCTGAGCGCCGAGCTGAAGCTCGAGGTGTGGGACTCGCCCAACTCGGCCGGGATCGTGATCGACGCCGTGCGCTGTTGCAAGCTGGCGCTGAACCACGGACTTGTCGGCCAGCTCGACGGGCCGAGCTCCTACCTGATGAAGTCGCCGATGCACCAGCGCCCCGACGACGAAGCCCGCGCGCTGACCGAGCGGTTCATCCGCGAGTACGCCCGCAAGCCGGTCCCCAGCCCGGCGAGCGCCACCGGGTCCGCGACCGCCACGTAACCGGGGCCGCGCAAGCGGCCCCATAAAATGGCTCCTGTGCTCGCCATCGCGCAGGTGACCCCGTTCGCGTGGGAGGCGCCCGGCGATGTGAACGAGTACGTCGCCCGCGTCTCGGATGAGCTAGCCGGGCGCGGACATCGGGTCCTGATCATCGCGCCGTCGGAGTCGAGCGGCCTGGTCCGGGACAGCCGGCGGCTGATCCGCGGCGACCCGGCCTCGCTGCTCGAGCGAGCGGACGGCCGGCCGCTCGTCCTCGGCGTCGGCGAGGTCCTGCCCTTCGCGCCGACCCGCCGGCGCTCGGCATCGCTGCCGGTGGACGTGGCGCGCACGATCGAGGAGGCGCTCGCCAGCCTCACGCTCGACGTCGTGCACGTGCACGAGCCGTTCGCGCCGAGCGCCGCCAGCGTCGCCCTGCGCCACTCCCGCGCGCTCAACGTGGGCGCCTTCCACGCGCCCACCGAGCGGATCCTCTCGACCCAGTTGGCCCGCCCGCTATCGCGCCTGCTGTTCGGGCGCCTCGATGCCCGGACGGCCAGCTTCAACGCCACTCGGGAGCTGCTGCGCCGTTACTTCCCCGGCGACTATCGGGTGATCCTGCCCGGCGCGAGCGTGCCCGCGGCGCCTCCGCGGGCGGACGGCCGGGTCGAGCTAATGGCCAGCGCCGGCGAGGAGCGCGCCGCCCTGCGCCTGCTCCTGCGGGCGCTCCGCCTGCTGCCGCCCGACGCGCCGTGGCACGTGACGGTGTGGTCAGAGCGCCCCCTCGCCATGCCCGCCAGCGCGACCGGGGCGCTCCGCGAGCGGATCGACTTCGTCAGCGCGGAGGCGATGAGCGAGGCGCAGGCGCTCGCCCGCGCCGACGTCCTGGTGCTCGCCTCCGAGGGCGTCAGGCCGGTGCCGGGCACGCTCGTGCGCGGGCTGGCGGCCGGCGTCGTCCCGGTCGCCTCGCGCCTGAACGCCTACGAGGAGCTGCTCGCCGACGGCGACCGGGGGCTCGAGTTCGAGCCCGGAGACGGCCAGACGCTGGCCGCGCACCTGCGCCGCCTGGTCACCGACTCCCGGCTGCGCACGGCGCTGGCGGCCGAGGTCGCCGAGGTGCGGGAGACCTTCGGGTGGGGGCGCGTGGCCGGGGACCTCGAGGACGTCTACCGCGGGCTGGTGGCCAGCCGCCACGACGACCGCGGCGACCACCGCGTGCGGGCACGGCTGGCCACTCGCCGGCTGATCGACGTCGATCTGCACATGCACACCGATCACTCGGGTGACTGCGCGACGCCGGTCGAGGTGCTGCTGGCCGAGGCCCGGGCCCGCGGGCTCGGCGCGATCGCGGTCACCGACCACAACGAGATCTCCGGCGCGCTCGATGCCCGTGCGAAGGCCGACGGCGTGAAGGTGATCGTCGGGGAGGAGATCAAGACCGCCGACCAGGGCGAGGTCATCGGCCTGTTCATCGAGGAGAAGATTTGGCGCGGGATGACCCTTCCGGAGACGATCGCCGAGATCAAGCGCCAGGGCGGCCTCGTCTACGTGCCCCACCCGTTCGACCGCCTGCACTCGGTCCCTGACTACGAGCACCTGTTGAGCGTGCTCGGCGACATCGACGCGATCGAGGTGTTCAACCCCCGTGTGGCGATCCCCGAGTTCAACGACGAGGCGGTTCGCTTCGCGGCCAAGTACCGGATCCCCGCGGGTGCCGGCTCGGACGCCCACGTCCCCCAGGGGCTCGGCTCGGTTCGGATCCGGATGCGCGACTTCGACGGTCCGGAGGAGTTCCTCGAGTCCCTGCGCGACGCCGACATCGTCCGCAATCCGGCCAGCCTGCTCTACGTCCAGGCGCTCAAGTTCCTCCAGACCAAAGCCCTGCCACCGGCCGCCCGGCGAGCCTCGCGCGAGCGCCGGGTGCGGCGGGCGACCGGTCACGGGGGCCGGCGCAACTCCTGATGCACTCGCAAGGACAAGCGCCCGAGCCGTCCAATCCCCGGGGCGTGCCGGCGACCGACGACGAGATCCGCGAGAAGTACCTCGAGCGGGCGATTCGCGAGCTGAACACCTTCGCACGCGAGGTCCAGGCCTGCCGCGACTGCCCGCGCGGGCAGCTGATGCCGGTGCTCGGCTCGGGCCATCCCCAGGCCGACATCTTCCTGCTCAAGTACTCGGCCCGCCCCTCCGAGGTCGAGGAGGGGGTGGCCTTCTACGGCCGCGCCGGCAACGCTCTGATGAAGTCGCTCAAGCGGCTGTCGATCGATCCGTTGGCCGTGTACGGGACGCTGTGCGTGAAGTGCCCGGTCGCCGATCCGGCGATGGCCGATCCCGGCTGCGTGGGGCGGCTGGTCGAGGAGATGGCGATCGTTTCGCCGAAGATCGTCGTGGTCATGGGCGCCGAGGCTCTCGGCGTGCTGGGCGAGCTCGACCTCCCGCTGCGCCGCGAGCTTTCGCCGACCTACGGCGAGCTTCAGCGGCTGACGCCCTCGATCGACGGGCTGTACGTGCCGAACATCGACGAGGCGCTCGACGAGGACCACGCCAAGCGGGAGTTCTGGGCGGCGTTCCGGGTGCTTGGGCAGTGGTGGGCTGACCTGCCGCCGTATTAGCGATCGGGATCCCGGGGTGGCCGCTTGGCCGCGCTGCGCAGCCCGGGTTAGACTCGGCCCCATGGATTTGGAAGAGAAGACTCTTGATCAGACCGGCGATCGCTGCGAGGAATGCGGCGCCAAGCTGACGCCGGCGGAGCTCCAGGCGGCGATGGAGTCCGGTGGTCCGGTGCTCTGCTCGGTGCATGCAGCCGAGGATGAGCCCGGCCTGGCCGCCGACGAGGCCGGGTTCATCGAGGAGTAGGGCTCAGTCGGCGATCGTGAGGACGATCTTGCCGAGCTTGCCGCCGCCGGCGAAGTGGTCGTAGGCCTGCCTCGCCTCCGCCAGCGCGTAGGTAGCGGCGACCGGGACGCGGACCGATCTCGAGGCGAGCATCGGCAGCACCGAACGTTCGAGGGCGCGCGCGGTCAGCGCCTTCTCCTCGAGCGGGCGGGGGCGCAGCGTCGAGGCCTGGATCCGGCCCCGCTTCTGCATCAGGTCCCTGAGGTTGAGCTCGGCCGTCGCGCCGGCGCCGATCCCGATCACCACGATCCGGCCCTGAAGCGCGAGCGCGGCGACGTTGTCTGGCAAATTCGGCGCGCCGACCAGCTCGAGGATCACGTCGAAGGGGCCATGCTCGGCGAAGCCCTCGGGCGCGATCACGCGCGCACCGAACTCGGAAACGGCGTCGTGAAGGTCGGGGTTGCGGACGGTGGCGGTGACCTGCGCGCCGGCGGCGTGGGCGATCTGGATCGCCGCCGTGCCGACGCCGCCGGCCCCGCCGTGGACGAGAAGGCGCTCGCCCGGCTTCATGCCGGCCTGGGTGAAGAGCGCGTCGTAGGCGGTGGTGAACACCTCCGGCGTGGCTCCGGCGCAGACCGGGTCGAGCTCGTCGGGGACGGCCATCAGGATGCGCTCGTGGACCACGGCCAGCTCGGCCTGGGCGCCGCCGGCGACGATGCCCATCACCCGGTCGCCGTCGTGGAAGCGATTGGCCCCCGGACCGCGGGCGATGACCTCTCCGGCCAGCTCGAGTCCGGGGATGTCCTGCGGCGCGCCCGCCGGGGCGGGGTAGAAGCCGCGTAGCTGCATCATGTCGGCGCCGTTCAGGCCGGCCGCCATCACGCGGACGAGCACCTCGCCGGCCCCGGCCTCGGGGTCGGGATGCTCCTCGACGCTCACCTGCCGATCTCGGATCGTGACCGCGCGCACCGGCTGCGAACCCTACCCGGCCGCCGTGCGCACGAGCTCCGCCACGCACTCGATGTGCGGCGTCTGCGGGAACATGTCGACCGGACGCACGCGTCTCAGCTCGTAGCCGGCTTCGGTCAGCTGCGCCGCGTTGGGGGCCAGGGTGGTCGGATTGCAGGAGACATAGACGATGCGCTTGGGTGCCGCCTCGACGATCCGCCGCACGACCTTCTGCGAGAGCCCGGCCCGCGGAGGGTCGACAATCAGGACGTCGGGCCGTCCGGCCGTCGCGACCAGCTCGCGCAAGGCCAGCCGCACGTCGCCGGCGAAGAACCGGGCGTTGTCGATCTCGTTCAGCCGGGCGTTGGCGATCGCGTCGGCGATCGCCGGCTCGACGAGCTCGAGCCCCCACACCTCGGCGACCCGTGGCGCGAACAGCAGGCCGATCGTGCCGATCCCGCAGTAAAGGTCGTACACCCGCTCGAACCCGGCGGGCTCGCCGTAGTCGAGCACGAGCCGGTAGAGGCGCTCGGCCATCTCGGTGTTGGTCTGAAAGAAGGCATGCGGCGAGAGCCGGAGCCGCAGTCCGCCCATCTGCTCGTCGATGTGCCGGGCGCCGGCCAGAAGCTCGGTCTCGCCCCCGTGCGTGGTCTCCGCCACGCCGGCCGTCGTCGTCCACAGCAGCCCCGCGAGCGGCTCCGCCGCGGCGGCGAGCGCGCGGCGATCGAGCTCGCCGGGGCCGGTGACCAGGCGCGCCTGGAGCTGGCCCGAGCGCCGGCCCTCGCGGACGACGAGATTGCGGAGAAACCCCTCGCCGGTCCGGCGGTCGTACGCGCTCAGGCCCTCGGCGCGGCACCACCGCACGATCCGCTCGCGGGCGGCGTTCGCCGCCGCGGAGGCGAGCCGGCAGTCCTTGACCTCGACTACCTCGTCCCAGCGCCCAGGGGCGTGGAAGCCGCACAGGAGCCGGCCGCCGGAGTCCGAGCCGAACGAGTACTCGAGCTTGTTGCGGTAGCGCCAGCGGTGCTCGGCGGGGACGATCGGCTCGCTCACGTAGTGGCTCAGACGGCCGATGCGGCGCAGCGCGTCGTCCACCTGGGCCTGCTTGATCTCCAGCTGACGCTCGTACGGGAGCACCTGCCACGGCGCCCCCGGGTGGTCGGCCTGCGGCGCTACCCGGTCGGGGCTCGGGGCGAGGATCTCGGTGACCCGGGCCTCGGCGTAGGCCCGCTTCGATTTCCCGACCACCGCCCGCACGCGGTCGCCGGGCACTCCCCCGGCCACGAACACCACGTATCCGTCGCGTCGGGCGACGCCGGACCCGCCGAAGGCGAGTGAATCGACGGTCAGCTCGAGCTCGTCGCCGGGGCGCGGCCGCAGCGACCTGGGCGTGGTGGCCGGAGCATCCATGCTCCCTAGGATGGCAGCCTTTGCCGATCGCGACCTCGCCTAGGCGAGCGCGCGCTCGACCGCGCTGAGCACCGACTTGCGGTTGGCGTGCCGGCGCTCGTACTCGCGCACTCGGCGCAGATCGGCCGGCGTCAGCCCGCGCAGCCGCTTCTGCACCTGACCGGCGGTGAGCTCGTCGTAGCCGGCGATCGGTACCGACGGCCCGGCGCCGACCGTGCCGCGAGCACGGTCGGCGGTGCGCGCGAGCCGCTCCATGCCGTCCGCCACGCGAGTCCGCCGGCCGGCTGACTCGAGCTGCTCACGGCCACGGTCGAGCAGGTGATCGATGTCGCCGAGCAGCTCCTCGGTTTGCTGGCAGCCCAGATCGACCAGCTCGGCGACGAGCCGGTTGGCATCGGTGCGGGTCAGCCGGCCGCGCTCGACGGCCTCGTCGAACGTAGCCTGAATCCGCTCGCGGGTGAGCAGGAGGAAGCCGAAGGGATCGAACATCCATGTGGTCAGCTGCTCGGCCAGCGCGGCCGGCCCCGGCCGCGAGGCACCAGGACGAGTCGAGCGGCCCGCTGGGCCAGATCCTCCGGACGACGACTTCGACGCGGTCACGTGCGGTTGCTCCTGCGGTTCCCCGCGGTCCAGCGTACCGAACCGCTTCGGCGGCCGGCCCGGCTAGGCGCTCGTGAGCAGCTCCAGCAGCGCCTTCTGCGCGTGTCGGCGGTTCTCGGCCTGCTCCCAGATTCGCTGCCGCGGGCCATAGAGGACCTCCGCCGTGATCTCCTCGCCGGGGTGAGCGGGCAGGCAGTGCAGAGCGACGGCCCCCGGCCGGGCGAGATCGAGCAGCGCGTCGTCGAGGCGATACGGCGCGAGCGCGCGGCGGCGCGCGGCGGCGCTCTGCGGATCGTCGTTCATGCTCACCCAGACGTCGGTGTAGATCGCGTCGGCGCCGGTCACGGCCGCGCGCGGATCGTCGGTGAGCTCCGCTCCGGAGACCGGCTCGAGCTGGTATCCGCTCGGCGCGGCGATGCGGACGCGCACGCCGGCGATCGCTCCGAGCACCGCGAGCGAACGGGCAACGTTGTTGCCGTCGCCGACGTAAGCAACCGTCGCTCCCTCGAGGCTCCCCAAAGCCTCGCGCAGCGTCATCAGATCGGCCAGCGCCTGACACGGATGGTGCTCGGCCGTGAGCATGTTGATCACCGGCACGGTCGCGTACCGCGCGAGCTCCTCGGCGAACCCGTGATCGCCGGTGCGGATACCGATCGCCGCGACGTGCCGGGAGAGGACGTGAGCGGTGTCCCGCACCGACTCGCCGCGGGTGAGTTGCGTTTCCTCGGCCCGGAGCGTCATCGGGTGTCCGCCCAGTTCGGCGATACCGGCTTCGAAGGAGACCCGCGTCCGGGTCGAGGGACGCTGGAAGATCAGCGCGACGGCTCGGCGCGCCAGCGCATCGGAGCTGTACGGCGCCGCCTTCAGCTCGAGCGCCCGGTCGATCAACCCACCGAGCGCGTCCGCGCTGAGCTCGCCGCCGGTGAGGAAGTGGCGCGGCCGGGTGGCGGTGGTCGGTTCGGTGACGGTGCTCGTTTTGCGGTCCCCTGAACGGTCGGCGGCCGGGCATCCGGGAGTGTACGTTGGCCGCGTGGCGCTGCACGTGCTCACCTGGAACCTCATGCACGGCCGCGCGGTGCCGCCTGCAGGACACGACCTCCTCGACGAGTTCGCCGGCGCGCTCGCCGCGTGGCGCTGGGATGTCGCCCTGCTCCAGGAGGTGCCGCCGTGGTGGGCTGCCCCGCTGGCCGACCGGCTCGGAGGCGATCGGCGCCTGGTTCTCACCTCCCGGAACTTCGGACTCCCGGTCCGGCGTGCGCTGGCCGCTCGCTGGCCCGATCTGCTGCGGTCGAGCGGGGGCGGCGCCAACGCCATCGTGACCCGCCGGGGACGGATCGAGGAGCATCGCGCGCTGCGGCTGTGCCGGTGGCCGGAGCGACGGTGGCTGCACGCGGTTCGCCTGCGGCTGAGCGACGATCCAGACGCGAGGGAGGCCTGGGTGGGGAACCTGCATCTGACCGTGCACGATGCGCCGGCCGCGCGGCGCGAGGCCCGGGTCGCCGCTGCGGCGATGCGAGCCTGGGGCACGGGACAGCCGCTGGTGCTGGGTGGCGATTTCAATCTGCGCGGGCTGGTGCTCGACGGCTACGCGTGCGCGGCCAGCCACGACGTCGACTACGTGTTCGTGCGCGGCGCGCGACCGGACGCCGACGGCGCGGCGCTCGAGCGCGGACGGCTGTCCGACCACGCCCCGGTGTCGAGCACCGTGTCGCTTGCCGGCTGAATGGGTTTCAGCCCTGGCCGCGACTGGTGCGCAACCCGAAGCCGCGGAGCATCAAGAGCGCCTTTTCGCCAAGCGTCCCGCGCCCGGGGAGAATGCCCAGCTGCGTGGCGGCGTCGTAGAGGTCGAAGAACGCACGTACCCGGAGCAGCCGGTCGTGTTCGAGCTCGCAATAGAACACGCAGTGCACGACGATGAAGCGATTGGTGGCCGGAAGCCCCTCGAGCGGCGCGCGATGGGTGGCCAGCAGCTTGCTCGGCGCGGCCGCGAAGCGCCCGTCGCCGAGACGCTCGCCGGTCTTCTGCACGCGAGCGTCGGGGAACGCCGTCCACAGTCGCTCGGCGTGGCGGGCGAGCTCCGCGAGCCCTTCGAGCGGCTCCGGCGTGACCGGGTCCTCGTAGTGGATGTCGGTGGCGCACACCTCCGTGAACGCGTCGGCGTCCTTGCCCGACCAGGCCGCCTCCCAGCCGTCGATCAGCTCATCGACGGTCATCCCAGCCGGCGCCACGTTCGCCGGCGGCCGTGGGCGCGGTCAGACAGCATGCGAGGAGTCCGCGGGCTCGAACTCCGGCCTTCCGTACTCGGGCGTCGAGGCGCTGGCATAACGCCGGCGGGGGATGCGGCCGGCGCCGTGGGCGAGCTCCCCGGCCTCGACCGCCAGGCGGATCGCCCGCGCCATCGCCACTGGTTCGTGGGCCCGGGAGATCGCGCTCGCGCACAGCACGCCGGCGCAGCCGAGCTCCACGGCCAGGGCGGCATCGGAAGCGGTCCCGACGCCGGCGTCGAGGATCACCGGCACGCTGGCCTGCTCGACGACGATCGACAGGTTGTAGGGATTGCAGATTCCCATGCCGCTGCCGATCGGCGAGCCCAGGGGCATCACCGCCGCGCAGCCGGTGTCCTGCAGACGCCGGGCCAGGACCGGGTCGTCGGTGGTGTAGGGCAGGACGACGAAACCGTCGTCGACGAGCGCCTCGGCAGCCGCCACCAGCTCGACGGCGTCTGGTAGCAGGGTCCGGTCGTCGCCGATCACCTCGAGCTTGATCCAGTCGGTCTCGAACGCCTCCCGCGCCAGCTGTGCAGTGATGATCGCGTCCCGCGCGGTGAAGCATCCGGCGGTGTTGGGGAGCACGGCGACTCCGGCCCGATCGAGGACTTCGAGGATCGACCCGCGCGCCTCCGGGTCAACCCGGCGTAACGCCACGGTGCACATCTCCGTCCCCGACTCGGCCAGCGCGGCGGCGAGGATCTCGTGGTTGGTGAAGCCGCCCGTGCCGAGGATCAGCCGGGAGCGGAACTCGCGGCCGGCGATTTGCAGGAGTGGCGGTGCGGTCATGTTCGGTTCAGCCTCCTTGGACGGCCACGACGACTTCCACGCGCCCGCCGTCGGCCAGCTCGGTGCGAGGCCAGGCGGCGCGCGGCACAACCTCCCCGTTCAGCGCCACCGCCACCCCGCGGCCCTCGGGCGCGCCCGGGAGCTCGTCGACCAGGCTGCGCACCGTCGCACCCGCGGCAAGCTCCTGTGGCTTTCCGTTGACGGTGACGATCATGCCCGGGCCGTTATCGGGGTTGACCCCGTGGGGATGAACCGGGTCGGGGCAAAGGCGGCGGCGTCGAGCTCTCCGAACGCCGGCTCCTCCCCGGCCAGCTGAGCCCCGAGGAGCTCCGCGGTGACCGGCGCCAGGAGGATGCCGTGGCGGTAGTGGCCGGTCGCCCAGCTCAGTCCGGGGATCGAGGCGGGACCGATCGCCGGCGCGTTGTCGGGCGTGCCCGGCCGGAAGCCCACCGCCAGCTCGTCGATGACCAGCTCGGCGAGCCCGGGCAGCAGCTCACCGGCGTCACGGAGCAGCTCGTAGACCGCCCCGGCGGTCACCGACTCGTCGAACCCGCGCTCTTCCATCGTCGCTCCGAGGACGTAACGGCCGTCGCCGCGCGGCACGACGTAGCCGGTCCGCATACGGAGGATGCGAGTCAGCAGTCCAGGTCCGCTCGGGTCGTGCAGCCGCATGATCTGTCCCTTCACCGGGTGCACCGGTACCCGATCGGGCTCGGGGATCCCGCCGATCCGCGCAGACCACGGTCCGGCCGCCACCACGACGTGGCCGGCGCCGACGACCTCGCCGGTCTCGAGCCGCACTCCGGCGACGTGGTCGTGCTCGACCGACAGGGCCTGCACCTTCGCGTGGCAACGCAGCTCGCCACCGGCGCGGAGCAGCGCGTCGCCGAGGGCTCGGGTGAGCTTGCGCGGATCGACCGCGTGATCGTCGGGGATCTCGAGCGCGAGCCGCAGCGCCGGGGCGAGCGCCGGCTCCAGCCGCCGCGCCTCGCTGGCCCGCAGGCGGGCGACCCCAAGGCCGAGGCTCGAACGCATCTCGAGCTCGCGCGCCAGCCACTCCGCCTCGTCGGCGTCCCGGGCGGCGAGCAACGTGCCGCTCTTCCGGTAGCCCGTGTCCCGCCCGGTCACCTCCTCGAGCTCGGCGACGAAGCCCGGATATGCGCGCGCGCTCGCCAGCCCGAGCCGGAGCAGCGGCTGCTCGGTGAACACCGCCTCGCTGACCGGCGCGAGCATCCCGGCGCCGACCCGTGACGTGCCGCCGCCCGGCTCGTCGCGCTCGAGCACGGTGACGGCGAGGCCGCGCTGCGCCAGCCGCCAGGCCAACGCGAGGCCGATCACGCCGCCGCCGACCACGACGACGTCAGATGTGCTGCGGTGTGCGGGCAAATTCGCTCCCTACGCCGGCATTAACCGGATCAGGTTCAGACGGTCGGCGAACCCCGGGGTTCGCCCTCTCAGCCCGGCGGGCTCCCGTTGTCTCAATCGTAGCGCGGAGCTCCTGCCAGACTTGGCGGTGTGACCGACCGACGCTTTGGCACTGTGACCGACCGACGCGAGCGCCTGAGCGCGGCCGCGCTCTACCTGATCTGTGACGAGCGCTCCGACGCGTTCCTGGCCGCGGCGCTGCGCGGCGGCGTCGACATCGTGCAGCTGCGGGTCAAGGACGGATCGGACGACGCCGTGCTGGCGGCGGCGCGGCGCTTCCGCGCGCTATGCCACCGCCAAGGCGCGCTGTTCATCGTCAACGACCGACCCGACCTCGCGGTGGCCGCCGATGCCGACGGCGTCCACGTCGGGCAGGACGACGAGCCGCTCTGGGCCGCACGGCGGCTCGTCGGGGCTGAGCGCCTGGTTGGCCTCTCGACCCACTCGCCGGAGCAGGTCGACGCCGCAGTCGGCCGGGCTGGCTCGGCAGTGGCCGACTACATCGGGGTGGGGCCGGTTTACGCCACGCCGACCAAGCCCGGACGTCCCGCCGTCGGCCTCGGTCTCGTGCGCTACGCCGCCGCGCACGCCGCGGTTCCGTTCTTCGCGATCGGCGGGATCGGCCCTGAGAACGTCTCCGCGGTGGTCGCCGCCGGCGCCGAGCGGATCGCCGTGGTGCGAGCGCTGACCGACGCGGACGACCCCGAAGCCGCGGCGGCGCAGCTGCGCCGGCGGTTGCCGCGCCCAGCGAAGGAGCGTGTTGCCTCCGCGTAGTCGCAAGCGCGGACAGCGCTCGCGCCGGCCGGAAGGCACTGCCGCTCCCGAGGCGCCGGGGCCGCGGCCGGGCTTCCCTGCCCCCGAGGATGGCGCGCCCTCGCCCGCTGTTCCTCATCGCAGCCGCTCGGAGGAGCGAAACGCGGCCGTCCGGGCGACGCTGACGCCGCTGGCCCCGGGGGAGCGTCCATGGGCGGTCAGGATCGCCGCCGGGCTTGCGCTGTTCATCGGCGCCGGCGACCTCGTGGAGGTGGTGGCGGGCGGGAAGGTCAAGTTCGGCAGCGCCCACCCGGGCATCGGCGGCATCGTGGCGTTCTCGGTCGTGATGCTGGTCTGCGCGGTCGGGATGTGGCAGCTGCGCTATTGGGCTGTGCTCGGCTTCCAGGCCATCCTCGCGCTGGTCATACTCGTCTTCTCGCTGCTGCTGATCCGCGCGAGCAATCTGCTCGGCGTCATCGTCGCGCTCGCGGTCATCGGCGGCGGTGGCTGGCTGTTCTTCAAGCTCGTGCGCGTCCTCAGCCGGCTGCAGCTGCCACGGCAGCCGCGAAGCGATTAGCCGCGGGCGAGCGTCGCCGCCCGCAGCGCTTCAGCTACGCTCCGCGGCCGTGCCCGACCCGTCCTTCGACTGCGTGGTCATCGGCTCCGGCCCCGGCGGCTATGTGGCGGCGATCCGCGCCGCGCAGCTCGGCATGAGGACCGCGGTGGTCGAAAAGGACGAGGTCGGCGGTCGTTGCCTCAACTACGCCTGCATCCCGGCCAAGGCCGTGCTCCGTGTCGCCGATGTGTTGTCGGAGGTTCGCGACGCCGGCGACTTCGGGATCCAGGTCGGCGAGCCGCGGGTTGACTACGACGCCGTGCGGGCGCGCCGCGCCCGGGTGATCAAGACGCTCACCGGGGGCGTGGCCGGGCTGTTCAAGAAGCACGGGATCGAGCTGATCGAGGGCGAGGGCCGCCTGCGACCCGGCGCAGGCGTCGCGGTGGGCGAGCAGGACCTCACCGCCCGCACGGTCGTCCTCGCCACCGGCTCGGTCAAGAAGCCGATCCCCGGCGCGTCGTTCGGCGCGCGGGTGATCGGCACCGAGGAGGCGTGGGCGCTCGCAGAGTTGCCGCGCACGATGGCGGTGGTCGGGGCCGGCGCCTCCGGAGCCGAGATCGCCTCGGCGTACGCCCGGCTCGGCGTCGACGTGCTGCTGTTCGAAGCGCTCGACCGGGTGCTCCCGACCGAGGACGCCGACATCTCGAAGCTCGTCCAGCGCGGGCTCGGCCGTCAGGGCATGAAGATCCACACCGACACCCTCGTCGCGGACATCGAGCCCTCGGACGCCGCCGTGCGCTTCCGCTACGGCGAGGAGACGGCGGAGGTCGACTGGCTGGTGATCGCGGCCGGCCGCGGTCCCGACGTGGACGCGCTCGGCCTCGACGCGGCCGGCGTCAAGCTCGGCACCGGCGGGCTGATCGCGGTCGACGGTGCGATGCGGACCAGCGCCGAGAACGTGTATGCGATCGGCGATCTGGTGCACGGGCCCGCGCTCGCCCACAAGGCCTCCGACGAGGGGGTGATCGCAGTCGAGCACGCCGCCGGGCTCGAGACCCACCCGATCGAGTACATCGACATCCCGCGCGCCACCTTCTGTACACCGAACGTGGCCAGCTTCGGCCTCACCGAGGCCCAGGCGCGAGAGCAGGGCCATGACGTGGTGGTCGGCAAGGTGCAGTACGGGGCGGTAGGCGCCGGCACTGTGTACGGCGACCGCACCGGGCTGGTCAAGATCGTCGGCGACACCAGATACGGTGAGCTGCTCGGCGGCCACATCGTCGGCGCGAAGGCGACCGAGTTGATCCAGGAGCTCGTCAACGCGCGCACGCTGGAGGGCGGCTACCCGGAGGTTGCCCGGATCGTCCACGGGCACCCGACGCTGTCGGAGGCCGTGATGGAGGCTGGGCGGGCGGCCGATGGCTGGCTGATCCACGGCTGAGCAGCGCGCTGGTCCAGCCTGTCTTCTATTACGACCTCGGCGACCCAGTCTGCTACCTGGTCGCCGAACAGGTCATGCCCACGCTGCCGGTCGTGGCGGAATGGGAGCCGGTGTCAGCCGGGGCGCTGGAGCCGTGGGACGGCCGCCACGATCGCACGGAGATCGAGGCGCTGGCCGGCGACCCCGCCGAGATCGAGGCGCTGGCCGGCGATCGCGCCGAGATCGAGGCGCGGGCCCGGGAGCTCGGGCTCCAGCCGGTCCGCTGGCCGTCGCGGTGGCCGCCGGACACCTCTACCGCGATGCTGGCGGCGACCTACGCCAAGCGCGTCGGCCGCGCCGTCGCCTTCTCGCTGGCGGCATTTCGCCAGGAGTTCGCGGGCGGCCGCGACCTCGGCGATCGCAACACCGTGCTGATCGCCGCCGCCGCCTGCGAGATGCACCCCACCGCAGTGCTCAAGGGCATCGCTCTGCGGTCGGTGCGCGATGCCCTCCGTGACGCCGGCGGCCGGGCGCAGCGCGCCGGGGTGAGGGGCCTCCCGGCGATCCAGGTCGGGCGGCGGGTGTACGAGGGCCTCGGCTCGGTCGCCGAGGCGGCGGCCGCGCTCGGGGCCGGCCGCGACTGATGCGAGCCAACGCCGCTGCCACCTGATCGTCTCGCGACCGGCGCTCGAGCGGGCGTTCCTCGCCGGTCCGGACCGCCGCGACCTGAGCGGGGCTCGACTTGGGCGGGGCTCGACCCGGGAGGGGCTCGTCCTGGGAGGGGCTCGACCTGGGAGGGGCTCGACCTGGGCCCTTGCGCGATCGCCCAGGCGTGGTCGCCACGCCGGAACGGGTTCGGTGGGGTCCATTAGTGTTGCCGGGCGTGGCCGAGTCACCGACAGCCGGCGTCAAGGGGGAGATGGCGGTTGCCGAGCCGAGCGCGGCCCAGCGCACCGTGGCGCGGCGGACCGCCGAGTCCCGGGCAACCATCCCACACGTCGAGATGTCGATCGAAGTCGAGATGGCGGCCGCGGTCGAGCGCCTCGAGCCCGAGCGCTGCTCCCTCACCGCCGTGCTGGTCCGCGCGTGCGCACTCGCGCTGCGGACGGTTCCCCGCGCCAACGCTGCCTACCGCGACGGGCGCTTCGAGCTTTATTCGCGAGTCAACGTCGGCGTGGTCGTGGCCGAGGAGGACGTTTACGTCATCCCCACCGTGTTTGACGCCGACCAGAAGTCGCTCGAGGACCTGAGCGCCGAGCTGGCCGAGCTCGCCACCGCCGCACGCGAGCGCCGGCTCGCCCCGCCCGCCTTCTCGGGCGCGACGTTCACCCTGTGGGACGCCGGCGCCCACGGACTCAGCAGCGCGAGCATGGTGATCAACCCGCCGCAGGCCGCCGCGCTCGCGGCCGGACAGGTTCGCCCGGTTGTCGTAGCGCGGAGCGGATCGCTGGCCGAGGCCAAGCTGATGACCGTGACGCTGGCCGGGGATCACCGCATCCTCTATGGGGCGCACGCGGTGCGGTTCCTCGACGCGGTGCGAGCGTACCTGGAGGCGCCGGACGGTGGGCGGTGACGGCCGCGTTGCCTCGCTACCCGAGCCGTCAGCGTCAGTGAGCGCACCCCGACGATCTGCCGCGCCCCCACGCCCCCGCCACGGTCGCTAGGCCTTCTCCCGCTGAAGTACCCGGATGTCGTGGGCCAGGCCCTCCGGGGTGAGCTGGTCGGCGGGGAACCCGACTCGTTCGTAGCCGCGCTTGTCGATCAGCATGACGAAGGTCGAGTGGTCGATCTTGGGCGTCACCGGCTGGATCGCGTATGCGTGCCACACGCGCTGCAGCTCAGCGACCGGCCCGCTGACGAAGGCCAGCCTCGTCCCCATCTCGTGCTTGGCGAGGAACCACCGGCGATTGGCCGGCGTGTCCTCCGCGGGCGCCACCGAGACCCCAATCGTCGGGACGCCGGCGCCATCGTCCGGAAGGTCGTTGAGCGCCCCCTTGATCTGCTCGACCATGAACGGGCAGGTGTCGTGGCAGAGCGAGTGGATGAACGTCAACACGACGACCCGGCCGCGATACCAAGAGAGGTTGACCCGGTGGCCGTTCTGGTCGACCAGCGAGAAGCCCGCCGCCGGCAGGTGCGGCGGCAGCGTCGGGCCGTCGAACGGGGACGATCCCGCAGCGTCACTGCCGGCGGTGCCCGAGCCGGCGCCCGTGAGGAGGACGACGCCAATCGCTGCCAGCAGCGAGACCAGCACGGCGAGCAGGAGCGGCTGGACCCACCTCGCGCCCATCACCGGGCGTCCGCCACGCCGCGCCGGGCGGTCCTCGGCGCTGTTCGGCTGCGCTGACACTGCCCCAGTGACGATACCTGACCGCGACGGCCGCCCGGCTAGGCAGAATGACCGCTGAGCGATGGAGCTGAGCCAGGCCGCCGCACTTGCCCAGCGGCTGCGAGCCGCGGTCGCCGACGAGCGCGTCCTCGCGGCCGTCGCCTCGATCCCGCGGGATCGCTTCGTCCCCGCCGCCGAGCGGCACCGGGCGTACGAGAACGTCGCGCTGCCGATCGCCTGCGGCCAAACGATCTCGCAGCCCCTGGTCGTCGCGCGGATGCTCGAGGCGCTGGCCGTGCAGCCCGTAGATCGGGTCCTCGACATCGGGACGGGGTCGGGCTACCACGCCGCCCTCCTGGCGCTGCTGGCGAATCACGTTTGGACGATCGAACGGCATCCGGCGTTGAGCGCCGAGGCCGAACGCTCGATCCGCGGGCTGGGAATCGACAACGTCAGCTTCCTGGTCGCCGACGGGACGGAGGGACTGCCGGCGCTGGCGCCGTTCGACGTGATCAACGTCGCCGCCGCGACCGGCGACGAGGTGGCGGGCGCGCTCGAGCGCCAGCTCGCGCCCGGTGGCCGGATGGTCGTCCCGGTCGGAAACCACCGCCAGCACCTGGTCCTCACCCGTCGAACACCGGAGGGCTTCGCGCGCGAGCGGCTGGAGGCGGTGCGGTTCGTGCCGCTGGTCCGCGGCGAACCTGAGGGCGATGGCGAAGGTGGTGCCGGGAAGGGAGACCCCGGTCGCTAGCCGGTGGCGGACCGCCCGCCGACCGGTGGCGCAGGGAAGGGAGACGAGGTTCGCTAGCCGGTGGCGGACCACCCGCCGACCGGTGGCGTCCCGATGGCACCCGCCGCCGGTGTCGCAGGAACCGAGCCCAGCCGCTCCCGCATCACCTCGACCGCCACCGGGTTGACGTCGACGAGCACGTACCTTCTGCCGAGTCGGCCACAGACGGCGCCTAGCGTGCCCGAGCCCGCGAACGGGTCGAGGCACCACCCACCCGGCCGGGAGGAGGCGGCGACCATCCGGCGCAGCACCCCCTCGGGCTTCTGGGTCGGGTACCCGGTCTTCTCGCGTCCGCTGGTCGGCACGATCGTGTGGAACCAGACGTCGGTGGGCCGCTTTCCGCGGGCCGCCTTCGCGGCTGTGACTAGGGTCGGCGCCATGTACGGCTCGCGCTCGACCGCGTCGGCGTCGAAGTGGTGTGCGCCCGGACGACGCACGTAGACCAGGATCGTGTCGTGCTTGGCGGGCCAGCGCCGGCGCGGCTTGGCGCCGTAGTCGTAGGTCCAGATCAGCTCGTTGAGGAACGCATCGCGACCGAAGACCTCATCGAGCAGCAGCTTGCAGTAATGCGCCTCGCGGTAGTCGATGTGGAAGTACAGCGTCCCGTGCTCGGCCAGCAGCGAGCGCGCCTGCACGAGTCGCGGCTCGAGGAACTCGAGATAGTCCGCGAACGCGTCGTCGTAGCTCAGGCTCTGCAACAGCCGGGAGCGGTAGCGGCGCCCGGCGAAGCCCACCCGTCCGCCTCGGTCGTCGGCCGCCACGGTCAAAGTGTGGCGCGCCTGGACCCGCCCGGTGTTGAACGGGGGGTCCATGTAGATCAGGTCGAAGGCACCGGCCGGCAGCGCCGATAGGGCGAGCGCGTTGTCGCCGAGGAGGACCAGGTCGTCGTTGAGGCGGAGCGGCTCGGTTACGCCTTGCACGCGCATACAACGTGGCACGCTATCGGCGCCGTCGGCGCGTCGCCGCCGCCGTGGGTCTGCAAAACCTGGTTCTCTTACACGGACCCAACACCACGAGCGGATAAGCTTGGGTGTACATGTTCCCTGCGCACTACCGGAGATTGCGGGGCTCACCGCTGGGAGCGCGAATCACGCGCTACACCGTGGGGTCGATCGTTGCGGCCGCGACTAGCGCCGTGGTGTTCGCGATGCTCTACGTGTTCGGCGTGAGCACGGCCGTGTGCTCGGTTACGGCGTTCGTCGCCGGCGCGGTCCCGAATTGGATCCTCAACCGCCGGTGGGCGTGGAAGCTCCGCGGCCGCGTGGCGCTCGGGCGCGAGGTCGGCGCCTACATCGTAGTCTCGGCCATCACCCTCCTCCTCACGACCGAGTCGACCGCCTGGACCCAGCGGCACGTGCAGAGCATCCCGGCCCATCACGGCTTCCGCGCAGCCCTGGTCACCGCCTCATACCTCGCGGTGTTCGCCATCCTGTTCGTAGCGCGCTTCGCCGTCTACGAGGTCTGGATCTTCTCCGGGCGCAGCCGCGTCCGCGCCGCGGTGCGGTCCCGCTTCCACGTGTGGAGCGCCGCCCGAGCGAACCGCACCCCGTAGCCGAGGTTCCCTCCCTTCTTGGTGCCGGTGGCGTGAGTGCCGCGATCGCGCATCGTCGTCGGCACCTCGGCGAGCCGGTAGCCGTGCAGGGCGGCGCTGATCATCAGCTCCGAGGCCTGGTACTGCCGCTGCTCGAGCGTCACCGCGGCGGTCACCTCGGCCCGCATGGCGCGCAGGCCACAGGCCGGATCGGTGATCCGGTGACGCACCAGCAGGCTGGTCAGCGCCCCGAACACGAGCACGCCGAGGTGGCGCACCCGGTCGGTGGTCAGCTCCTGACCCAACCGGCGTGAACCGGAGACGAAGTCGGCCCGGCCGGCCAGGATCGGCTCGATCACCCGTGAAAGCTCCCGTGGCTCGTACTGGCCGTCGGCGTCGATCGTCGCGATCACCCGCGCGCCCCGGGCCCGGGCCAGCCAGTAGCCGAGGCGAAGCGCCGCGCCCTGGCCTCGATTGACCGGCACGTCGCAGACGAGCGCGCCGGCCGCCGCGGCCCGTGGCGCGGTCTGGTCCTTCGCCCCGTCTACGACGACGATCACCTCGCTGGGCAGCCCGGCGGCCTCGCGCGGTATCTCCGCGACCACATCCGCGACGGTGGGCTCCTCGTTGTAGGCGGGGATGACCACCGCCAGCGGCGCGCCGGTGCCCGGCGGATGCGCGCTCAGAAACCCCGCCGCGGCTTGCCGCTCGAGGGGCTCGAGCGCGGCGAGCTCCGTGTGGAGCGCGAACTGCCGTGACGGCGCCATGGTCACGGCGGCGCTCCCGGCGCCCCCACGGCGCCGACCCCGGCGGCGACGGCGTCGAGGTCGAGCTCGGACCACTCCTGCCAGACGCCGGCGAGGCCCGTCTCGAAGACGTAGCGGGGCGCCCACCCGGCCGCCCTGGCGCGGCTCGGGTCGACGATCACGGCCGGCATCTCGCCGGCGCGCGCGGCGCCGTGGCGAACCGCGAGCGCGGCTCCGGCCACCCGGCGAACCGCCTCCACGACCTCCAGCACCGAGAGGGAGGTGCCGGCGCCGATCACCATCGCGCCCTCCCATGTCTCGCTCTCGATCCCGAGCCGCACGGCCTGGACGACGTCGGCGACGTGGACATAGTCTCTGACCTGCCGGCCGTCGCCGTAGATCTCGAATTCCGCCCCGAGCCGGACCGCGCGCATCAGCCGCGCGACGATGCTGTCCTTCGCCTGCATCCCGCGCCCGTATACGTTGGTCAGCCGCAGCGCACAGCAGCGGACTCCGTAGGAGCCGGTGTAGGCCGACATCAGCATCTCGGCCGCCGCCTTGGTGGCGCCATAGGGCGTGAGCGGACGCAACCGGGCCGCCTCGGTGATCGCCGGAGCCTCCATCGGCCCGGTCACCGCGTTGGTCGAGGCAAAGACCAGCGAGCGGGCGCCGGCGTGGCGTGCGCCCTCGAGGAGTCCATGGGTGGCGGCCACGTTCGTCCGATAGGTGAGGTCGGGATGCTCGATCGACCGGAGCACCGAAGTCACCGCCGCCAGGTGCACGACCGCGTCGACACCACCCGCCAGCGACGCCTCCAGCACGTCCGGGTCGACGAGATCGCCGAGAACCAGCTCGACCCCCGGGTCGGGATACGCCATCAGATCGACCACCCGAACCTGCGCGCCGGCAGCGGCGAGGTCCGAGACGACGTGCCGGCCGATGAAGCCGGAACCCCCGGTGACGAGGATCCGACGGCCGCTCAGGTGGACGGTCACTACTTCATGGGAGCGAACTCGCTCGCAGTGCGCGGCAGCTCGCTGGCGGTCTGCGCCCAGCGGACGGTCGGCATGATCGCGGCGGGGTCGACCCGGTCCTTGTGACGTTCGACTACGTCGAACAGGTGGTCGATTAGCGTGACGCTGAGCAGCGTCGGCCGCAGCCCGAGGTCCACCAGCGCCGTGTGCCTGGCGTTGTAGTAGTGGTCCTCCTGCTCGATCCGGGGATTGGCGACGTGCTCGATCGTCGCCTCGCCGGGGTACTCGCGGGCGATCGTCTCCGCGATCTGACGCACCGACAGCTGCTCGGTGAACTGGTTGAAGACGCGGAACTCCCCTCGCTCAGCCGGGCTCTCCGACGCGAGCCGGATGCATTCGACCGTGTCCACCAGGTTGATCAGCCCCCGCGTCTGCGAGCCGTTCCCATAGACGGTCAGAGGATGGCCGAGCACCGCCTGGATGACCATCCGGTTGAGCACCGTGCCGAACACGCCGTCGTAGTCGAAGCGCGTGAGGAGCCGGGGATCGAGCTTCGTCTGCTCGGTATCGGCGCCGTAGACGACGCCCTGGTTGAGATCGGTGGCCCGCAGGCCCCAGATCCGGCACGCGAACTCGATGTTGTGGCTGTCGTGGACCTTCGAGAGGTGGTAGAAGGAACCTGGCTTCTTCGGATACAGCACGCGATCGCGGCGCCCATTGTGCTCGACCTCGAGCCAACCCTCCTCGATGTCGATGTTCGGAGTGCCGTACTCACCCATCGTGCCGAGCTTGACCAGGTGGATGTCGCGGTCGACGTCGGCGATTGCGTAGAGCACGTTGAGCGTGCCGACGACATTGTTGGTCTGCGTGTAGACCGCGTGCGCCTGGTCGATCATCGAGTACGGCGCAGCGCGCTGTTCGCCGTAATGCACGATCGTGTCAGGCCGGACGTCCGCGATCATCTTGTGCACGAAGGCAGCGTCGCAGAGGTCGCCCACATAGGCCTTGATCCGGCCGCCGCCGACCTGCTCCCAGGCGGCGAGCCGCTCATCGAGGGTGGCGATCGGGACGAGGCTCTCGACACCGATCTCGTCGTCATATCCGCGCCGCGCGAAGTTGTCGTTGACTGCCACCTCGTGCCCGAGTGCGGACAGGTGCAGAGCGGTGGGCCAGCCCAGGTATCCGTCACCGCCGAGAACGAGGATCTGCATGTCACGACGCTCCAATATGCCGCCATCCGGCTTGCGCGCGGACGAGAATACCCGACGGGCCGTACGTAACCGGACCGTCCCGGACGGCCCCCTTATGTCCGCTTTATGAGATCGCCGGGGCACGCCCGCGCGTGCGGTCCCGCGCGACTGCTACCGTCGACGCGCCGACGTGTCCCAGCAGACTTTAGAAGCGCCACGCATCCACGCCCCGACCCGCGCGCGTCCCGTGCCGGGCCGGCGCGGGCGCTCGGTCGCGGAGCGGGTGTACCAGTTCCGCTGGGTGCTGGGCGCCGCCGCTCTGCTGGTCGTCTCGCTGTTCATCGTGATCCAAGCGGGCGCCCGCCCCGGCTACGACCCCTACGGCTGGCTGGTGTGGGGAAAGCTGACCCTGCATTTCAACCTGGACACCAACGGCGCACCGTCGTGGAAGCCGCTCCCGTTCCTGTTCACGGTCCCGTACGCGCTGCTCGGGCACTACGCGCTGTGGCTGTGGATGGTCACGGCGGTGGCCATCTCGCTGAGCGGCGCGATCTTCGCCTGGCGGATCGCCTTCAAGCTGACCGCCGCCGACCCCGCACGCCGGTATGCCGCGTACGCCGCCGGCGCCGTCGCCGCCGCGGCGCTGCTGGGCATCACCGACTACTCGCACTTCATCCTCAGCGCGCAGTCGGACACGATGATCGTCTCGCTCTGCCTCGCGGCGATCGATTGCCAGCTCGACGGGCGGCGGCGCTGGGCGTTCTGGCTCTGGGTCCTGGCCGGCCTCGGGCGCCCGGAGGCCTGGCCGTTCCTGGCGCTCTACTCGGTTTGGGCGTGGCGGCGATTTCCGTCGATGCGGCGCGCGATCGCCATCGGTCTGCTGCTGATCCCGCTGCTCTGGTTCGGGATCCCCGCGCTCACCGCCAACAGCTGGTTCGTGGCCGGGAACAACGCGCTCAACTCTCCGCGCGAGCTCCACCAGAGCAAGATCGCCGGCACCGTCCAGCGGTTCATTGCGCTGCATGCGGCGCCGGTGTGGATCGCCGCCCTGCTGGCCGGCGGCTGGGCGGCGCTGCGGCGGGATCGCTTCACGCTCCTCCTCACCGCCGGCGTGGTGGGGTGGGTGGTGATCGAGATCGCGTTCGTGCTGCACGGCTGGCCGGGAGTGCCGCGCTACCTGTTCGAGCCGGCGGGCGTGGCGTGCGTGCTGGCGGGAATCTTCATCGGCCGGGTGATCCTCGACTTGCCGCCACTGGTCTCCCGTCTTGCGGGGGGCCGGCTGCAAACCCGGCTGGCCACTCAGCTCGGCGGCTGGGCGGCGGCCGTGCTCGTGGCCGTGTTCGCGCTCGCGCTGGCGCCCGCGGCCCGCTCGCGTCTGCGAGTGGAGCGCGCCGACCTCAAGCACGAGCAGGCGCGCGCCGCGGAGATCAACCGCCTCTCGACGGTGGTCAGACGCCTGGGCGCGGCACGGATCCTGGCCTGCGGTCAGCCCAACATCCCGATCGGCTACCAGAGTCAGCTCGCCTGGTACATGGGCGTGAAGATCGGCGAGCTGTACGTCAGCCCCAGCCTCGAGCGGATTCATCCCCACCCGCTGGTGAACATCTACCCGGTGGGCGGCGGGTGGCAGGTCTTCCCCAGCCACGTGGGCTCTGCAGCGGCTCGCTGCCACGGGCTGCGGCTCGTAGTCAGATCGTGATCCGGCCATGACGGACGCCGTCCGCACGCCGGAGGAGCTGCTGCGCGACCTTCCCGGCTTCTCCTTCGCGTGGAGCTTTCGCGACCATGACGAGCTGCGCCTGGCCCACGTCGACGAGGGCGAGGGGCCGCCGGTCGTGTTCCTGCACGGCGAGCCGACGTGGTCGTATCTGTGGCGCAAGGTCATTCCGGCGGTGCGCGACGCCGGCTATCGCGCGATCGCACCCGATCTGCCCGGCTTCGGGCGCTCAGACAAGCCAGTCGAGGTCGACTGGTACAGCTACGACCGTCACACCGCGGCGGTCAGCGCGCTGTTCGCCGACCTCGACCTCCGCGGGGCCACGCTGGTCGTCCACGACTGGGGCGGCCCGATAGGCCTGCGGGTGGCCGTCGAGCACCCGGACCGGGTCGCGCGCATGGTGATCATGGACACCGGGCTGTTCACCGGTCATCAGCGGATGACCGACGCGTGGCTCCGGTTTCGTGACTTTGTCGCCCGCACCGAGGACCTGCCGGTCGGCCTGCTCGTGCGCCGCGCGTGCCGGACCGACCCCGGCGCAGAGGTGATCGCTGGGTATGAGGCGCCATTTCCGAACGCCGCCGCGAAGGCCGGCGCCCGGGCGTTCCCGCTCATCCTCCCGACGTCTCCACAGATGCCGGGGGCGGCCGCCGGGCAACGTGTACTCGACGCGCTGCGCACCGACGAGCGCCCGAAGCTCGTGCTGTGGGCGGACGCCGATCCCGTGCTCCCGCTCGACACCGGGCGACGCTTCGCGAAGGCGCTCGGAACCGAGGTGCACCGGGTGATCGCCGACGCCGGCCACTTCCTGCAGGAGGACGCCGGCCCGGAGATCGGCCGGCTGATCGCCGGGTGGCTCGGCGCCTGACCGGCGCGGCCGAGGATCACACGGGCTCGGTCTCGGCTTGCGCCGGTGCCGGCGCGGGCGGCTCGGAGCCCGCGGGCGGCTCGGAACGCGGGGCCGGGTCGGAACCCGCAGGCGGCCCGGGGCCCGCGGCGGGGCCGGAGCCTGCGGCAGTGCGTGAGCCCGCGGCAGGGCGTGAGCCAACCGCGGGCGGGACGCGGCCGATCGTCTGCATGATCCGCGCCTCGTAGGCCGCGCGGGCGTTGAGGTCGGGACTGGTCAGCGTCTCGTTGCTCTTGAGCAGCCGGGTGACGCGGTCCCCGGCCGAGCGGGGAATCACCGCACCGGCGCGGACGACGGCGCCGACCGACTTCGGCACGTAGACCTCGAAGCGGGGGCGCTGCAGCGCGCCGACGATCGCGCCGGCCACGTCCTCGGGTTCCGGCGTCTTGTACCCGCGCGGGGCCGGCAAGCCGGAGTACAGCTCGGTGTTGACCCCGATCGGCAACACCACCGTGACGTCGACGCCGCTGCCCTGCAGCTCCGCTCGCAGCGCTTCGCTGAGGCCGACCACGGCGTACTTGGTCGCGCAGTAGGTGGCGCCACCGGCCACTCCCAGGCGGCCGGCCACCGAGGCGATGTTGACTAGATGGCCACGCCGGCGCGGCACGAAGCGCTCGAGCGCCAGCTTCGAGCCGAAGATCACGCCGTGGAGGTTGATGTCGACCATCCGCTCGGCGCACGCATCGGTCTCCTCCAAGAACGGCCCGATCGGCATGATCCCGGCGTTGTTGATGAGGACTGCGAGCGGCCCGAGGCGGGCCTCGACCCGCTCGAGAAACGCGGCGAAGCTGCTGCGGTCGGTGACGTCGAGCGGAAGGCCGAGCGCCCCGGCGCCGAGCTCCGTGGCGGTCCGCTCGGCGAGCGCCGCTTCGATGTCGCCGATCGCCACCCGTGCGCCCTGAGCGATCAGCGCCGCTGCCGTGGCGCGCCCGATTCCCCGGCCGCCACCGGTGATGGCGACGACCTGACCGGCGAGCGATCGCGGAACTTTGGCCATGAGAACAGTCCTCCTCGTGTTCGGTTGGCCGTGACGGTAGCGGAGCGCGAGACGGCGCCGCCGGCGCCGTCGACCCGATCATCGCCTCGGCGCCGGCGGTCCTGGCGGCTCGACGATGTCCCGGCCGGTCGGCTCGAGCCCGTCGTCGAGCTCGAGCTGCCAGTAGTAGCGGGTGAACGTCACGCCGGCGCGGAACTCGCCCACGTGCGGCGCGACCTTCTCTCCTCGCGCCATCCGCACGATCAGCTCGGGATATGTGCGGCCGGGCAGAGCGGCGTACATCGGTGCCGGGAAGGCGCCGCCGAAGCGCGTGTTGATGTCGGTGATGCCGAGGCCGATGTCCTTGTCGCGGAACGCCTGGACGGTGCACGGACCGCGGACGCCGAGGGCTTCAACCACCCGGCGCCCAAGCTCGATCAACTCGGGGTCGGCGATCACCGTGCCCTTGATCGACTCGCCGCCCCGCGACTCGAGCATCGTGCGGGGGATCGCGTTCAGGCAGCGGCCACCGAGGTCAGACAGCGTGTCGATCGAGAACTCCGGGCCGTCCATCCATTTCTGGACCATCGCCGGCTCCCCGACGTAATCGACGAAGAAGTCCGCTGCATGGGCGTCGTCGGCCCGGTGAATCGAGCGCGCGCCGGAGCCCTGGCGGGGCTTGATCATCACCGGGTAGGACTCGACCGGCTCGCCCGGCAGCACGGTGGGCGGCGAGGGGAGCTGCAGGCCGGCGAGCAGCAGGTGGGCCTCGTACTTGTCGAAGGTCGCCCGAGCGATGTCGGCATCGGGGACGAACGCCGGCAGCTCGCCGGCGGCGCGGGCGTGCGCGAGCACCTCGAGATCCAGGTCGGTCAGCGGAACGACCGCGCGCACATTGCGCTCCGCGCACAGCGCAGCCAGCGCGGGAACGTAGCCGGGATCGTCGATCCGCGGCACGGCCCGGCGATGATGGGCGGCGTACTGTGCCGGGGCGAGTGGATTGGGATCGGCCGCCACGACGGTGGCGTGCTGGGCGAACGCCGCGACGATGTCGTAGCGCTTGCCGACTCCAGTGAGGAGAACCCCTATCCCGAGGTCGGGGGATGCCATCCGCCCCTCTCGCCCTTGTAGAGCCCATGACCGCCGAGCACCAGGCGGACCGTGCGGGCAAGGATCTGCAGATCCAGCCACAGCGACTGATGCTCCACGTACCACAGGTCGAGCTCGATCCGCTCTCTCCACGGCAGCGACGCGCGACCGTTGACCTGAGCCCACCCGGTGATCCCGGGCTTGACCGCCAACCGGCCGCGCTGGCGGGGCGTGTACTGATCGACTTGGACCTGGATCGTCGGACGCGGGCCGACGATCGACATCTCACCGCGCAGCACGTTCCACAGGTTCGGCAGCTCGTCGAGCGAATACCGGCGCAGCACCGTGCCGAGCCGGGTGATCCGGTCGTCGCCCTCCTGGATGGCCAGACCGGCTCCGGTGAACTCGGCGCCGCGAACCATGGTCCGGAGCTTGTAGATCGAGAATTGTCGCCCGTGCTGGCCGACCCGGGCCTGGCGGTAGAGCGGGTGGCCGGGCGACTCGATCCGGATCGCCAGTGCGATCAAGGCGATCACCGGCGCGGTCAGGACCGACCCGGCTGCGGCGATCGCGAGGTCGAGGAGCCGCTTCATCGCGTTCCCTCGGCGGGCTCCCAGGCAGCGGAGGTGCCCTGCCTGACCCAGTCCCAGAGCCCGGCGGCCAGCGAGGCGGTGGTCAGCACGTAGTAGCGGGCGAGCAGCAGCGGCCGGATCGGAAGTGTCCCAGCCACCGCGGCGGCGGCCAGCACGGCGATCTGCAGCGCGAGCGCGACCGCGTACACCCAGCCGTGGCCGAGCAGGGCGGCGCTCGAGATCAGCGCGGTCACGTGCAGGAACGGCGTGCAGTAGCGCAGCACTCGGTGGGAGAAGATCATCAGCGTGTACAGCGGGCCGTAGCCGCGCGGGTCGAGCATGCCGCCTCGGACCACGATCGGCCACGTGTGGCTCATCATCCGGCGCTTGCGGGCAAACTCGCCCTCGATGCTCGGGACCATCTTCTCGCTCGCGCAGGCGTTCGGCGCGTAGAGCGCGAGCCGGCCGCGCTTGACCATGTTGAACGGGAACGAGAGGTCGTGGCCCATGATTGGGTCGACGACCAGGTAGTCCTCGCGGCGGGTGGCGTAGATCGCGCCGTTGCCGCCGGTGACCGAACGGACCTGCGACTCGAGGCGCCGGAGCGCCATCTCGTAGCGCCAGTAGAGCCCCTCCTGGTTGGTCCCCCGGTCGCTCACCAGCCGCACCTCGCCGCACACGTAGCCCACGCGCGGATCGGTGAACGGCAGCACCAGGCGCCGCAGCGCCTGCGGCTCCCATAGCGTGTTGGCGTCCGAGAAGGCGACGATCTCGCCGCGGGCTCGGCTCACCCCGGCGTCCTGCGCGCGGATCTTGCCGCCGCGCGGGAGCTCGAGGACGAGATCGGCGCCGGCCGCCCGCGCCCGCTCGGCAGTGCCGTCGGGCGAGCCGTCACAGGCCACGATCACGTCGAGGCGCTCGCGCGGATACTCGAGCGCCAGCAGGTTGGCCACGCGCGCGGCGATCACGCGCTCCTCGGCATAGGCGGCGACGATCACCGAGACGTTCGGCGGCGCCGAGTCCGCCGGCGGGGCAACCCGACGGCCCGAGCGCAGACGCGCGATCAGCGCGAGCAGCCCGGCATACCCAGCATGGGCGTAGAGAAGCAGGCCGGCGGAGACCCAGAACATGATCGCAAGCGCGGTCACGGCGGCGTCGATTGTGCCGCAGGCCGGCTCAACGCCGCACGCGCTCGTACACCGACACGGTCCGCCGCGCGGCCTCCGCCCACGAGTACGGGCCGGCGGCGGCCTGGCGAGCCGCGGCAGCAAGCCGCTCCCGTGCCCGCGGGTCGTCCAGCAGCCGGGCGATGGCGTCGCGCAACGCGCCGGGATCGTTCGGCGGCACGAGCGCGGCGGCACCGGTCTCCGCCACCTCGGCGAAGCCGCCGACGTCGCTGAGCACCAGCGGCGTGCCGAAGGCCAGCGCGGTGGCCAGCACGCCTGACTGGTCGAAGCGTTCGGTGCGGGAATACGGAAGCACGACGACCTGGGCGCGGCGGAAGAACGCCGGCAGCTCGGAGTCCGAGACGAACCGGGGAAGAAAGCGCACCGAGGCCGGCGCTCGGGCCTGGAGCGGGGCAAGCCGCATCATCGGCCGCCCGACGATCCACAGCTCGGCTCCCCTCACGCCACGCCACGCCTCGAGCAGCCTGACGATCCCCTTGTAGGGCCGGAGCAGGCCGAAGAACAGCACCACCGGTCCGTCGACCTCGGCGAAGTCGCGGGGCAGTGACTGCTCGCCAGGCTGCCGGGTCAGGTACTCGAAAGCGCCGTGATGGATCACATGCACCTTCTCGGCCGGCACCGCGAGCCGCTCGACGAGCTGCGCGGCGCCGTAGCGGGAATGCACGACCACGGCTTCGACGGCGTCGAACAGCTGCCGGTGGGCGCGGACCTGCCCGAGCCGTGGCTCGCGCGGCAGCAGGTCGTGGGCGGTCAGAACGATCGGCCGGCGCGGCAACAGCGGGGCGTCGACCAATGGCACGGCGAGCCACTGAAAGTGCACCACGTCCGCGCCCGCGGCGTGGCGGCGGTAGCGCAGCATGTCGGGGACGTGCTCGGCCAGCTTCCCGATCCGCCGGAGCCGGGAGCCGGCCGGACCGACGGCGTGGCGATAGAACAGCTCTCGCCGCGCATAGCCCCGCGGCTCGGGCGCCGCCCCGTAGGCGAAGGCGCTCGTCACGAGCTCGGTTTGCACCCCCGCGCTCGCCAGCGCGGCGCAGAGCGCGTGGTCGTAGGGCACCGTGAACGCCGAGGGATCAACGACCTGTACGCGCATCACGAGCTTCGCCCCTGCCCGGCGACGCGGACGCGCATCACGGACTTCGCCCCTGCCCGGCGAGCCGGCGGCCGGCGAGCCAGGCGAGCCGGCGCGCGATGGCATGGGTAGCCGGGCCGCCGAGCGGTTGCACGAGAGCGCCGGCGTCGCGCTTGCACCGCATGACCGCCGGCGCCAGCGCGGCGAGCGACGGCGCGTCGGCGCGTCGGCGCAGAGCGTCGAGCATGCAGCGCTGCGGGTGCCTGACGGCCAGCCTCAGGACGCTGAGCCCGCGAGCGGCCAGGCCGTCGTCCTCGCGGTAGTCGACTTCGACCCGCCGCCCGATCTCCAGGTCGGGCGCCGCCGGGCGAGCCGACGCCTCGACCCTCGCCCCTTCGAGCGCCGCCGCCAGCTCGGCGAGCGGGTCGTCGCGCTCCGGGAAGCGGTCGGCCACGAGGACGACTCGGGCGGGGTCTCGCGGGCGGCCGCGGGGCCGGTTGGAGAGAGCGAAGCCGGCCAGCTCCTCGGCGGCAAGCACGGCGTCGATGACCACGAAGCGGCCGCGTTCCCCCACTCGCGGGCCGGGACCGGCCACCGCCCCGCGGCCGGGCGCGCCGCCGCTGTCGCGAGCATCATGTCCGTCGCCGAGACGCACGCGCCGGGCCATCCGCACCAACCCGCGCTTGAGCGCCGGCTCCGGCACGAAGGCGTCGTAGCGCCGCGCGAGCCATGCGCGCCCGGCGGCGTAGCCCCGCCACTGGCGCCGGAGCTCGCCCAGGCTTGTCCGGTAGCGGTGCTCGACCCGGGCCCGAGGGCGGAGCTCGAGCCGCCAGCCTGCCGCCTGCAGGCGCCAGGTGAAATCGGTGTCCTCGGCCGCCCGGACTCCTTCCTGGAAGCCGCCGAGCGCCGTGAACGCCGCCCGGCGCACGAGGAGGTTGGCGGCCGCGGCGCGCGGGCGGTAGGGATGGCGCAGATGCGCCTCCTGGCTAAGGAAATTTCGCGTCGCGCCGTACCGGCCGGCCACCGAGACGGCGTCCGCCCGGGCCACCACCTCTCCGGCCAGCGCACCCACGTCGTCGCCGATCGGCTCGTCGAAGTAGGCCTCGAGCAGCGCCTCCGCGGCGCGGCAGTCGGCGTCGAGGAACAGGATCCAGTCGCGCTGCGCGTGCTCGGCGCCGACGTTGCGGGCGTGGGCCGGCGACCGCTCGGCGGTGGCGCGGACCACGTTCACCCCGGGCGTCGAGGGCGCGGTGCCCGAGTTGTCGGCCAGGATCAGCTCATCGGCCGATCCGGCGTCGAGCGCGCACAGCGACTCGAGCGCCGCAACCGCCGCGGCGCGGTCCCCGGCGAACGGCATCACCACGCTGACCGCGGGCCGGGTCATCGGCGCGGCCGGCCGCCGAGCAGGCGTCGCGCCGCCGCGAGCTCCTCGGGGTGGGCGAACCCGGTGAGATGTAGCAGGCCCGGGATGGCGAGGAACGCCACCGTGCGGGCCACGAAGCCGAACGCGCCGTGAGTCGGCAGCAGCAGGTCGCCGGCCACGGCGACGGCGCCCAACACCAACGTGAGGTGAGCCAGGCGGCGCCACTCGAAGGCCGCGGCGAAGGCCCGGCGGGTCAGCACGTGCATGACCGCGAGCATGATCGCGTAGGCGCCGCACAGCGCCACTCCGGCGCCGGCGATGCCGAGCGGCGGCACCAGCGCCACAAGCAGGAGCACATTGGCGATCAGACCGGCGAGCGAGGCCGGGAAGTTGCGGGTGGTCACCTTGGCGCGTCCGGCGATGACCAGGAACACCACCCAGAGGCCGTACAGCGCCCAGCCGAGCGCCACCCACGGCAGCGCCCGGTAAGCCCCGAAGTACGCCGGCGCGGCCAGCACGCGCAGGATCCACCGCCCGAGCAGGGTCAGTCCGGCCACCGCCCATCCGCTAACCAGTAGGTAGTAGGTGGTGACGAGGCCGTACAGCCGCGCCGCCTCGGCGTCGTCGCGAACCGAGTAGGCCAGCGGCGGCCAGGCGTATTGGAAGGCGCGTACGATGAAGGCCACCGACCCCGCGAGTTTGACCGCGATCGAGTAGAGCCCGGCCAGCGCCTGGCTGCGGTTGTGGTAGATGTAGTAGCGGTCGACGAGGCTGAGCGCGTACACCGACGCTTCCGCCGGCACCGTCGGCAGGCCGAAGCGCAGCAGTATCGACAGCTGCTCCCCGCCCGCCGGCGGGCCGCGCAGCCGTCCCCGCATCGTCCACCACAGTCCGAGCAGGACCACGGTCGAGGCCCCGTAGTTGCCGAGCAGCAGTCCCCGCGCGCCCTGGCCGAGCCCCACGACGAGTACCACGGACGCGATCACGGTGAGTCCCACGTTGATCAGCGAGGCGACGGCATACGCGCGCACGCGTTCCTCCACCCGCAGCAACCCGTAGGCCAGCTCGAGGTTGGTGAACGCCCACAGGCCGAGGACTGCGATCAGGAACGTGGTCGGATCGCGCCGGCCGAGGACCAGCCGGGAGAGAGGAACCGCCGCCGCGGCGATGACCGCGGCGGCGATCGTCGTGGCGATCAGCAGGAACAGAACCGCGCGGCGGGCCAGGGCGTCCCGGCGCGCCTGGTCGTCGTCGGCAAAGTGATAGCGCAGGAACGCCTCGATGATTCCCAGGCGCACCAGGATGCTGATGAAGATCACGCCGTTGGCGAGCAGCTCGACCGTGCCGTACCCGGCCGGCGGGATATACCGCGTGTAGACCGGCAACAGCAGGACCGCGATGAACTTCGAGACCACGTCGGCGACCTGATAGGCCGCCAGCGCGCTCGCGAGTCGCCTCAGATAGCTCGCCATCGAGACCCGCCTCAGGCGCCGAGAACCTTCCATATGCGGGCGAGCAGCTCGTGGGCATCGACGTTGCCGGCGAGGCTGGCGCCGAACCCGGGAAGGCCGATGTCGACCACCGTCCCGCGCCCCAGCCGGTAGCCGACGATGCTCGGCGCGGTCGGGGTCGCGCCCGCCTCCGAGAGTGCCTGCGCCGGCGCGACGACGGTGAACGGCTGGTAGGACCGGTAGCCGCCAAGCGCCCCGGAGGTGCCCTGAAAGATCCCGAGCCGGTCCTGGCTGACCACGATCAGATCCGCGGCGTGGGTCACCAGCGCCCCCGGCTGGGCGCTCAGCGCATCGGTCCTCGCTGGGCCGGTGGGATCGAGCGCCTCGCCGCCGCGGATCGTCACCCCGCGGCGCAGTGAATCGATTCCCAGCGACAGCACATGGCCGCCGCCGGCGACGAACGCGCGCAGCGCGGCGGCGGTCCTGGCTGGAAGCCACCGCTCGCTGCCGGCCAGCACCACGGTGCTGTGAGGGGCCAGCGCCGGCCCGACGCCTTCGATCAGACCGAGGTCAGTGGTCAGCTGATATGAACGACGGGAGCCGTCGAGGAAGCGCAGCAACGCGCCCTCATCCGCCAGGGCCGCCGGCAGTCCGTCCGCCAGCGGGCGCGCCAGGGCGACGGGCCGCCCGTCCGCGAGCGTCGATGGCATGCCGTCTCCGGTGTCGTCGATCGGGTTCAGCCCCTGCCAGGTCAGCGCCGGCAGGACCACGAGAGCGCGCGCGTCCGATGGGCCGGAGGCGGCCAGGGGAACCGCGGTGGCGTCGCTGCCGGCGCGCACCGAGAGCTTGTAGAGCCCCGCCCGGCCCGCCGGTAGCGGCACCTGAAGCCGCACGTGATTCGAGCGGCCGGAGGCAAGCGGCCGCCCGGCGCCGAGACGGCGGAGCGTCCACCGATACGGGCGCTGGCGCGAGTCGACGTAGACCGAGGCGCTCGTCCCCGCCGGCACCGGCTCGAGCGGCGGTTGCACTGCGAGGTAGCGCATGGTGACTCCGGCGTACGGCGTGCTTCCGGGCGCCGGGGGCATCTGCGGAGGAAAATGACCGGTGTTGCACGCCGCGTCGGTGACGTTCAACCCGACCAGGTAGATCCCCGCCGGCGCCGGACGCCGCCGGATCTTGCCATCCCAGACCGCGGTCCGGCCCATCCAGGGAGTCAGGAAGCTCTTGACCAGACGAGGCGCTCCCGGGAGATCGGTGCGGTAGATCTCAACCGTGCCGCCACGATCCTCGTTGCCGAAATAGTGGATCGTCACGGACGGCCCCCGACGCCCGATCAGGTGCGGCGAGACGCTCTCGACGACCGGGCGCGGCGGGACGGTCTTGACCTTCACCGGCAGCGGCCCGGCCGCGTTCGAGAGAATCACCGTGCGCCCCTGGTGAATCAGCGCAACCTCTATGAAGTAGGTGCCGTCCGGCGCCAGGGTTCCGTTGTCTTCTCGCCCGTTCCAGTAGAAGTTGCCGTCGGGATTGCGCACTCCCCGGCGCATGTGGCGCCCGGAGGCGAGCGTGCGGATCACCGCGCCGCTCTGGTCGGTGACGTAGACGTCGACGTCGTCGGCTCGATGCAGCAGATAGAAGGAGACCTCGCTCACCCGGTAATCGACTCCCGCGCAGCTCGTCCCGCCGCGGGGATTGATGACCTCCGGATTTGGGGCGCGGATGCCGGCGATCAGCGGCGTGGTGACCTTCAGGTGCTGGGTGACGAAGAACGCGGCGACCGTGGCGGCGACCAGCGCTGCGAAGGCGGCGACCGGCAGCCGGCTCAAAGGGGGACCACGGCGACATTCGGGACCTCGAACTCGTGGAAAGCATCGAGTCCGCGCGGGTCCCGGCGGCACAGCATCACGCGGATCGAGCCGCCGTGGCAGACGACCAGCGCGGGCAGCTCGGCAGTGGCGTGGACGTCCCGTACGGCGGCGGTCACGCGGTCCATCTGCTCCTGCAGCGACTCGCCGTCCGGGAACCGGAAGCCGGCTCCGGCTCGTTGCCAGGCCGCGTACAGATCGGGCTCGGCGCGGGCGATCTCGCTGAATGTATGGCCTTCCCAGCGCCCTCGACACGCTTCGCGCAGGCGCGGGTCGAGAGCCGGGGCCAGCCCGATCCGGGCGCCCACGATCTCCGCGGTCTCACGGGCCCGGCTGAGGTCCGAGCTCCAGAGCGAGCGGATGCCCCGTCCGGCCACCCGCTCGGCCAGCTCGGCCGCCTGGCGGCGCCCGGTGTCGTTGAGCGGCGTGTCGGTGAAGCCTTGGAAGCGCAGCGGCTCCAGGTTGTCATCGGTCTCCCCGTGACGAGCCAGCAGCACGCCGTCGAGCTGGGGCGATTCAGCCACGTCTTCCGGTGGCGAGCGTGTCGGAGCGCAGGCCGAGCCGGAGCGTCTCGAGCGAGAGGACGTCGGCCGGAGCGATGTTCCCGAGGTTGACCTCGGGTCCGAAGCGGCGCACGAACCAGACCTGCTGGTGCTTGATCGGCGCATCGAACATGATCCGGCCACGTTCGACGCCGTGGACGATCTCGTCGATCAGCCCCTCCCTGACCTCAGCGCTCGGCCGGAAGATGCCCGCCGTCCCGCCCTCACGTCCTTCGGCGATGACCTTCCAGGCGCCCGCCTCGAGCTCCTCGGTCATCTGCTCGACCCAGCGGTAGGGCGGGGTGATCGCACCGGTGTCGTCCTTGGATCCGACCTCCGAGAGAACGCGGAAGTCTCGGGCCAGCCGCGCGATCATCTCGAGCTTGCGCCCGCCCTCGAGCGAGATCGTCCCATCCGAGATCTCGAAGTACTGAAGCCCGAGCTCGTGCACCCAGGCGATCAGCTGCTCGAAGCGGCCCTGGGCGATGGCCAGCTCGGTGAGCGTGCCGCCGAGGACCACGGGGATGCCGTAGTGCCGGTAGCGCTGTAGCTTCGGCTCGAGGTTGCCGGTGGCGATCGCCGTCCCCCATCCGAGCTTGACGATGTCAACCGAATCCCCGGCCACCTCCATCAACCCATCCACATCGGCCAGCGAGAGCCCCTTGTCGAGCACGTGGGTGACACCCTGCTCTCGAGGCTTGGCACTGCGCTCGGGCAGATCGAGGAAGCTCACGGCGGGCTTAACGGGCTCAGGAGGAGGCAAGGTCCGCGCCGACCGTGACGACCACGTTGGCCGTGCACGCGGCCGGTGGCGGACAGGCGACCGCCCTCGCGCTCTGGTCGACCGGCTGCACCGCCGCGGCGCGGAGCTTCAACGCGCCGGCGACGTGCAGGGCGTCGGCTCGGTAGCCAGGAAGGTAGGCGACGACCGTGCTCGGGCGCGTCTGATCGGTCGCTGTCGCGACCGTGCCCGGCTTGTAGCCGGCGACGTGGAGCCGGTGTGAGGTGCGTCCGGCCAGTCCCGGCGTGGCGGTGCCGTTGAGTACGGCGACGGTGACCTGCCGCGGGTTGAACGGCGCCGACCGGCGAGCAGCCGCGGCGGCGTGCGTGGTCTGAGGCGACTGACTGCTGCCCGACGGGGACCTGCCGATCAGGAAGGCGGCCACGACGGCAGCCGCGAGCACGGCGAGTCCGCCCACGATCACCCCGACAAGCCGCGGCCGCCGGCGCGACCCCGTCGGCGGCGGCAGGGACGGGCGTCGAGGCCCGGCCGGTGAGTCGGGCCGACCCGATGTGCGCGGTGGCGCCACGGCCGGGCGAGCGGCCACCGGCGGGGCGCCGCCCGCCGGAGCGCCGGTGTCCCGAGGCGAGCCGTTCAGTGGCCCGGCCGCAGTCGCCGCGCGCGCGGTCGCGGCGGCAGCACCGCCCGCGACCGTGGCCGGCGCGACGGTTCGAACGACCGCCGTCTGGTCTCCGTGGGCCGGCGCTGGGCCGCCCGGCGTGTTCACCGCCTTACCGGGCCCGAAGACCGGGATCAGACGCGTTGCCGCACTGAGCGCAGGCGCGCCGACGCCCGCGGGCGCGGCCGGAAACCGGGCGGTCACCCCCGCGGTAGCCGCACCCACGGTGCCCGCACCCACGGTGCCCGCACCCGCGGTGCCCGCACCCGCGGTGGCCGGACCCACGGCGGCCGGACCGGGCGAGGATCCGCCGCCGGCGCCCACCGGGGGTCGCGGCGTGGGCACGCTCGCCGCCGAGGGCGCTTGGCGACCGAGCTGGGCCACCTGCGCCTCGAGCTGGGCAACGCGCTGCCCCGCCGCGCGGGCCTCGTCACGCAACCCGGCCGTCTCACGCGCCTGCGCGAAGTAGAGCAGGACCAGGATTGCCAGCCCGACGATCGCCGCGAAACCCGCATCCGCCCCAACCGAGGAGACGAACTGGTGGACCGATAAGGCAACGGGAACCCACCCCATGTGCGACCAGTCTACGTTGCCACGCGGGCGCCACCACCGGCGGGAACATCGCTTCCGGACAGCTCGGAGACACGCTTCGCGAGCGCCGCCGCGTCTCCCTCGAGCACCAGCAGGTTGATCTCGGCGAACATCTGCTCGACCCAGGCGGGATCACGCGGGTCCCGGTCGGCCCGGAGGATCTTCTGCGCGGGGGTCGGCTGCGGACGCTCGTCGGGGTTGAACAGGTCCTCGTGGAACTTCTCGCCGGGACGCGCGCCGACGATCTGGATCGCGATGTCGCGCTCGGGCTCTAGCCCAGACAGCCTGATCATCGTGTCCGCGAGATCGATGATCCGGATTGGATCGCCCATCTCGAGCACGAACACCTGGCCGCTGTCGCCGCTCAGCGATCCTGCGCGGATGATCAGCTGAACCGCCTCGGGGATTGTCATGAAGTAGCGGCGCATGCGCGGATCGGTCACCGTGACCGGCCCGCCGGCAGCGATCTGGCGCCGGAAGATGGGGACAACCGAGCCGGACGACGCGAGCACGTTGCCGAATCGAACGGTGGCGTACTTGGTGGCCGGATGGCGCGCCGCGGCGGCATCGACGGCCCACTCGGCCAGCGCCTTCGACGCGCCCATCACGGTGGCCGGCTTGACCGCCTTGTCGGTGGACACGAGCACGAACGTGCCCACCCGATGCTCACCGGCGATCCGCGCCACCAGGCGCGTGGCCAGGGCGTTGTTGCGCACCGCCTCCACCGCGTTGAGCTCCATCATCATCACGTGCTTGTAGGCAGCAGCGTGGAAGACCACCGCAGGACGGTGCTCGGCGAACACCTCCCGCATCCGCTCCTCCTCCCTGCAGTCGCCGAGGACGGGCACCGCGGTGCGCACGTGGCGGTCCTCCTCGAGCTCGCGGAGGATCTCGAACAGGTTGTCCTCGGCATGGTCGACCAGGACCAGCCGGCGCGGGCCCACGCGCGAGATCTGCCGACAGAGCTCGCCGCCGATCGAGCCGCCCGCGCCGGTCACCATCACGATTTGACCTTCGAGGTATGCGCCGACGCGCTCGAGTTCCATCCGCACCGGCTCGCGGCCGAGCATGTCCTCCACGCGGACCTCGCGCAGCTGGCTCGCCACGCGCAGCTGGCCGGAGCTGTCCTGGAGCAGCTCGAACACCGTCGGGGTGGTGCGCACCCGGATCCCCCGCTCACGGCAAGCGGTCACCACGCGCGCCCGCAGGGTGCCCGGAGCGGAGGGGATCGCGATGATCACCTCGTCCGGTTCGGCGTCGTCGAGCACGCGGTTCAGATCCTCCGCGGTGGTGCTGCCGAGCACCTTCAGGCCGTGCTCGTCCTTGACCCCGAGCTTGCGCGGATCGTCGTCGACGAATCCCACCGGGCGCAGGCGGAGTTGCGGATTGCGCACGAGCTCGCGAGCGACCAAGTGGCCCCCCTGGCCACCGCCGACGATCAGCACGTCGCGGGCGCCCTTGGCGACCCGGAAGCTCCGCACGCGGCCCTCGACCACGAGGTGCACGACGAAGCGCGCCCCGACGAGCAATGCCAGCGCCAGCAACAAGAACGTGACGATGACGCTCGCCGGCAGGGTCACCGGGTTGGACTGCAGGGTCACGGTGAAGTTGCGATAGACGACGTGTGGAGCGGTCTGCACCGGGTGCAGGACCGTGATCACCCCGACGACCACCAGGGTGCTGACCAGCACCGCCTTGACCACCGCCTCGTAGTCGCGCTGGCCGACGAACGTCCACAACCGCTCGTACTGGCCGAAGGCGGCCAGGACGACCAGCGACACCGGCACCGCCCACCAGATCGTCCGCTCGAACAGGTCCTCGTAGCGCTGCGGGAACGGCAGACCGAGGAACCTCAGCCGGAAGGCCAGGAAGTACGCGAGCGCGACCAGCACCCCGTCGACCGCGAGCTGAGGGAGCGAGTGGCGATGGACAGGAAAGGCCGCGGAGATGATCCGCCGGCGCATGGAGCGGAAGATTCTAGTAACGGCCCACACGTCACGGCGCCGACGCGCTCACGCCAGAAGCCCGCAAACGCAAACCTGCCGGTGCTAGTAGAACCCGGGCGGATTCTGCTTCGCGTTCGGCCTGGGCACGGCGAACGCCTTCGAGGTGCCGATCACGTGGCCCTTGGCGTCGAGCGCCTGCACCTTGAACGTCTTGTACCGGGTGCTCAGCGCGATCGAAGTCTCGAACCCCGTCTTGGAGCGGCCCGCGACCACGCGCAGCTGCCGGGCGCCGGCGCCGGCCAGGACCCGCCAGGCGACCACCTGCGTCGCGCCGTCCCAGCTCGCATACACCGTCGAGCGGCCGTTGTGGTTGCGAGCGGCGCCGGTCGGCGGGAAGAACGGGGTGCCAACCCACTTGGCGACGTACGCCCGGTAGCTCAGGTCAGGGCTCGGGAAGACCGCATCGAGCAACAGCTTGCCGGACTTGCTGAACTCGGAGATGAGCGGCTGCGATCCCCAGCCGACGACCATGTCGCCGTTCGGCTGCAGCTGCGCGTTGCCTTGGAAGCCGACGTCGATCCCGCGTGAGTACTGGGACACGAGGCTCGCCGTGTGGTTGCCGTTGTTCAGTTTGATCACCAGCGCGCGGGCGGAGCCGTTCGGCGGTCCGAGCTGCCCGGGCCCGAGGATCGCACAGCAGTTGTCATCGAACACGGTGACGATCCCGCCGCTGTGCATCTCGACGTCGTGCTCCCACTCGAACTGGGCGCCCGCGGACAGCGCGAACTTGCTGTGCTTGCCGCCTAGCGTCCACACGGTGGCGCCGCTCTTCAGGTCGACGTCATAGGCCGACCAGGTGTTGCGCATCGTGGTGATGAATCCGCCCCGTACGAGCTGGATTGCGTTGATGTGGTAGGCGTCCCACGGCATGGCCGGGTTCGGCGCCGGCTTGGTGTAGGAATCGCTCAGCGGGATGTGACCGGGCTGAATCCCGTCCGGTGCCGCGTCCCAGGTGTAGAGCAGCGCTCCGGTGTGCAGGTCGTATTCCTGCACGGCGGAGTTGAGCAGCGTTCCCGTGGGCGAGCCGCCGTAGGCGCTCAAGTCCATCGGCTCGTTCTTGACCGCGGTCACCCACGCGTCGTGGCCCTGGATCAACGCCTCGTGTTGAGTTATGATCCAGCCGTCGGCGCCGCTCAGCGGCTTGCCGATCGGCCGGTAGTGCTGGTCGACGACGTAGAGCGAGCCGCTGGTGGTGGCGCCGGTGTTGGTGATGATTCCCTCCCACCAGCTCAGCGCCGGCTTGCCCTGGTAGGTCTGGACGCGGAGGTTGTTGGCGAACGTATTCGTGCCGATCGGGTCAAACCAGACCGGCTGCAGGCGGCTGTCGAGGATCAGGGGGCCGCCCTCGCCGGTGAGCGGCTTGCTGTAGAGCAGGTTCTTGAAGTTGCTGACGAACAGGTAGCCGGGGGAGAGCTGCGCGCTCGCCGTTGGACGGTCGGTGTGCAGCTTCGGCGGGTGCAGCTTGGGCGCGGAGACATAGCTCCAGGCGCCCTTGATCGTGTAGGCCCCGACCGGGGCGGCCGCGGAGGCGGGGACGGCGGACACGGCCAGGAGCGCGGTGGCCGCCGCAGCACCGCTAAGGGCTCTCTTCAAGTTTCTCAACATGTCGGCCAGCGACGCTAACACGTGGCGGCGGTCAACGTTGCGCCACCGCTCCCGCGAACTCGGCCACCGCGGCTGCCACCGCGACGGCCTGCTCGCCGCTCAGCACCGGGCTCATCGGCAGCGCGACGTTCTGCGCCGACAGCTCGTCGGTTACCGGAAGCGACGGACGCACGCCGGCGACGTAGGGCGCCATCGCCGGCTGGCGGTGCAGCGGCGTCCGGTAGTACCCCCGGGCCTCGATTCCCTGGGCGCCCAGCGAGGCGATCAGCGCCTCCGCGCGGGGGTGGGTCACGACATAGAGATGCCAGCCCGGATCGGCACCGGCTGGGACCACAGGGACGCCGACATGGTGCTCGATCCCGGCCTCGAGGTACGCGCGCGCCGCCGCGCGCCGGCCATCGCACCAGCCGTCGAGCTCGGGCAGCAGTACGCGGAGGATCGCGGCCTGCACCTCGTCGAGCCGCGAGTTATAGCCGACGTACTGGAAATCCCGCTTGTCGCGAGAGCCGTGGAAGCGGAGCGCGCGAACCAGTTCAGCGAGCTCGTCGTCGTCGGTGGCGATCGCTCCGCCGTCACCGAAGCAACCGAGATTCTTCGAGGGATAGAACGAGAAGGTCGCGAGGTCGCCGAGTGATCCGGCCATCCGCGCCCCGAGTCTCGCGCCGGCGGCCTGCGCGGCGTCCTCCAGTACCGGCAGCCCGAGCTCTCTGAGCTCCGGGACTGGCGCCGGACAGCCGAACAGATCGACCGCGACGACCGCGGTGCTCCGGGGCGTCAGCGCGGCGCGCACCGTTTCCGCGGTGACGTTGCGCGTGCCCGCGTCGACATCGCAGAAGACCGGCACCGCTCCGGCGTTGGCGATCGCCTCGGCACTGGCATAGAACGTGAACGCCGGGACGACTACCTCGTCGCCGGACCGCACGCCGAGCGCTCGCAGCCCGATGGTGATCGCATCGGTTCCGTTGGCCACGCCAACCACGTGCCGCACGCCGAGGTACTCGGCCAACTCCGCCTCGAACGCGGTGACCTCCGGCCCGAGGATGTACCGGCCGCGGTCGAGCACGGCCAGCACGCTCTCGCGCAGCCGCGCCCGCAGCGGGGTCAGCGTCGTCTCGGTGTCGAACAGCGAAATGGCGGTCATGGTCGTGAGAGAACCCTCATTGTGGTAAGCCCAGGGAGCCGAGTTACGGTGACGCTACGCTAGTCGTGTGTCCCTGGCAGCCGCCTCTATCACCGGGTCGCTCGTCAACCTCGCCACCCACCTGATCAACAGCCTCGGGCTCGGCGGCGTCGCCGTGCTGACCGCCAGCTCAGGCGTGATCGGAATACCGGGCAGCGAGCCGACCATGCTGTTCGCGGGCTTCAATGTCTTCCAGGGTCACCTGAGCCTACTCGGAATCATCCTCGCCGGAGTGCTCGGCGACATGGTAGGCGCCTCGGTCGCTTACGCGATCGGCTACTTCGGCAGCCGCGAGCTGCTCGAGCGACAGGGGCGCAAGCTCCATGTCAGCGGCAGGCGGCTGGACACCGCGCATCGCTGGTTCGATCGCTACGGCGACCCGGTGATCTTGGTCTCGCGTCTGATCCCGTTCGTGCGGGCGGCGTTCCCGTACGCCGCCGGCGTCGCCGAGATGGCCTTCGCGCGCTTCCTCGCCTGGGCCGCGCTCGGATCGGTCATCTGGATCTCCGCTCTCGCGGTACTGGGGCGAGAGGTGGGCAGGAACTGGACGCACTGGCGGAGCCACCTCGAGTACGCCGATTACGTCGCGGTGGCCCTGGCACTGCTCGTGATCGCCTACCTGGTCTTGCGGCGCCTCCGCTCGCGCCCGTCGCGCCGACCGACCATGGATGTCGTCTCGAAGTAGCCTCGGCGCTCTCCACCGTCGATTCCCGATCGGCCAGGCGGTCGCCCTCGGCGCTCTCCACGGGCCGGCCGAACTGCTTCCGATCTCCTCCTCGGGCCACGTGGCGCTGGTGCCCTGGCTGCTGCGCTGGGACTACGAGCAGCTCGACGACGAGCTGCGCAAGGCCTTCGAGGTGGCTCTGCACGCGGGCACCGCCGCCGCGCTGCTGATCACGCTCCGCCACGAGGTCGGCGAGGCGATATACGGCCTCGACGCCCGCCGGATCACCCTGATCGCCCTCTCGTTCGCTCCGCCGGCGGTGATCGGCTACACGCTCGAGCGGCCGATCGAGCGGCACCTCGGAACGCCGCCCACGATCGCCGCCGGGCTGCTCGCGGGCGCGATCGCGATGGCGGTGGCCGACCGAGCTCCGCAGCGCCGCGGTCACCGCGAAGCCACTGCCACCGACGCCCTGTGCCTCGGCATCGCGCAGGCGTTCGCGCTGGTGCCGGGCGTCTCCCGCAACGGAGCAACGCTCGCGGCCGCCCGGCTTCGCCGCTTCACCCGCGCCGATGCCAACCGCCTGTCCCGGCACGTCGCGCTTCCGGTGATCGCCGGGGCCACGCTGCTCAAAGGCGTGCGTTTGATCCACCGCGGCCTCGAGCCGGGGAGCGTTGCCCCCTTCGCGGCAGGAGCCGCCGCCGCCTTCATCTCCACGCTGGGCTCGACATCGATCATCCGCCAGGTCGAGCGCGACCGCTCGCTGTTGCCCTACGCGCTCTACCGTGCGGCCGTGGCGATGGCCGTGGCACGGCGCGTGAGCCGGGGATGAAGGCTCGATCCGGCCGATGTCCGACAATCGTGGCGTGAGCGACGCCTACGCAGCCGCCGGCGTAGACACGAGCGAGGCCGACCGCGGGGTCGTGGCACTGGTCAATGTCCTGCGCGGGATCGACGCGGGACGGCGTTCGCTGGCCGTTCCGCTGCCCGGCCACTACGCGAGCGTCCTGCGGGTGGCGCCCGGTCTCGGGATCGCGCTGACCACCGACAGTGTCGGCTCGAAGGTGATCGTCGCCGAGCAGCTGGGACGGTTCGACACGATCGGGATCGACTGCGTGGCGATGAACGTAAACGACCTGATCTGCGTCGGCGCGGAGCCGCTCGCACTGCTCGACTACGTGGCGGTCGAGCAGATCGACGCGACCCGGCTCGAGCAGCTCGGATTCGGCCTGCGGGCGGGCGCCGAGCTCGCCGGGATCGAGATCCCCGGCGGGGAGGTCTGCCAGCTGCCCGAAGTGATTCGCGGCCACCCCTCCCCATACGGCTTCGACCTCGTCGGGTCGGCGTTCGGGACGGTGGCGCTCGAGCGGATCGTCGACGGCCGACGCTGCCGCCCCGGCGATGCGGTGATCGGGCTGCCGGCCTCCGGAGTGCACTCCAACGGACTCACCCTGGCCCGGCGAGCGCTGCTCGGGGACGGCGGCCTCGAGCTCGACGCGGCGCCGCCCGAGCTCGACGGCCAGAGCGTGGGAGAGGCACTGCTCGAGCCGACGACGATCTATGTGCGGGCGATCCTCGAGCTGCTCGCGGATAAGGTCTCGGTGCACGGACTCGCCCACATCACCGGCGGCGGCGTGCTCAACCTCCTGCGGATCGGCTCGGGCATCGGCTACGAAATCTCCGCCCCGCTGCCGAGTCCGGCGGTTTTCGGGCTGGTCGCGGCGCGCGGTGCAGTGAGCATGGCGGAGATGTGGGGGGTCTTCAACATGGGTTGCGGCTTTTGCGTGATCGTGCCTGGCGAGCAGGCCGCCGCGGCCCTTGACGTGCTCGGGCCACGCCACCCGGGCGCCGCGGTGATCGGGCGGGTGAGCGACCGAGCCGGCACGGTGGCGCTGACGTCGCTCGGCCTCGAGGGGGATGTCTCGGGCCTCAGAGAAGTCCGGCATTGACGCGTCTGAGAGCAGGCGACGCGCGGCATCTTCGTTGCCTCTCCTCAAATCGCTCAATTCCGCGTGACCACGTCGGAGGCAGCGGTTCGACGTAGCGCAAAATAGAGGCGATAGATGAGCCACACACTGCTCGGCACGACCCTGAACGGCCGCTACCGGTTGGAGGCCCGGATCGGCGCCGGTGGCATGTCGACGGTCTACCGGGCGCTCGACGAGACCCTCCAGCGTCAGGTTGCGATAAAGCTGATGAACCGCGAGATCGCGAGCGACTCGGACCAGCTCGAGCGCTTCCGCCGCGAAGCCCGCGCCGTCGCCCAGCTCTCGCACCCGCACATCGTCGGAGTGATCGACGCCGGCGAGGACGACGGCCGGGCCTACATCGTGTTCGAGTACGTGGAGGGCGAAACGCTCAAGGACCGGATCAGGCGCGTGGGCCGCCTGCCGATCCCAGAGGCGGTGGCCTACAGCATCGAGATCGCGCGGGCCCTCGGGGCGGCCCACGCCCGCCACATCGTGCACCGCGACGTCAAGCCGCAGAACGTCCTGATCGACGAAGAGGGGCGCGCGAAGGTCACCGACTTCGGCATCGCGCGCACGCTCGACGAGGAGGGCCTGACTGCCGACGGGCGCGTGCTCGGCACAACCGACTATGTCTCACCCGAGCAGGCCCTCGGCCAACCGGTCACCGGCCAATCAGACCTCTACTCGCTGGGCATCGTCATGTACGAGATGCTCACCGGCGACGTGCCGTTCAAGGGCGAAAGCCAGGTCGCGGTGGCGATGCGGCACGTACGCGAGGAGGTGCCCGACATCCAGTCCAAGCGGCCGGAGGTCTCCTCGGCGCTCGCCGCCGTGCTCGAGACCGCGACGGCCAAGCGCGTGGAGCGACGCTACGCGGACGACGCCGAGCTGATCGCCGACCTGGAGGACGTGCTCGCGATCGAAACCGCCCGCGCGGGGAGCGTCGGCGGTCAGGTCACGACCGTGCTCGAAACGCTGCCCTCGGGCAAGCGACGCCGGGTGCCCTTCTGGGTCCGCCACCGGATCCAGGCGGTCGGCATGGCAATCGTGGTTGCGCTCGTGGTCGCCGGTATCGCCGGGTGGACGGCGACGCGCACGCATCGCGGCTCCGAGCGGCTGCCGCAGGCCGCACCCGCGCCCCGCCTGGTGCAGATCCAGCCATGCAGCGGATGCGCTCATGACTACAACCCGGACGCCATCGACGGCGATAAGACCCAGAACCCGAGCCAGGCCGGCCTGGCCATCGACGGCGACGTGAACACCGCCTGGCAGACCCAGCAGTACTTCGACGGTACGCTCGGCAAGCCCGGGGTCGGCCTGTACGTTGACACGGCTCCGGGCATCGCCGCGCGCGAGGTCGTGCTCTACACCGCGACACCGGGGTGGGCGGTTCAGATCTGGGCCCGGAAGACGGCGCCCAACCGCAACATCTTCGACGCGGGTCCAAATGGGTGGATACAGCTGGCCACCGTCGCGAACGTCGGCGGCAAGCAGACGATTCCGGTCAACACCGGGGCTACCCGGTATCGCTACTACCTCGTGTGGATCACTCAGCTCCCGCCGAACCAGCAGAGCGTCTCGATCAACGAGATCGCGCTGTACAAGCAGACGTAGGTGTTGGGGTCTCGCTGCGAGGCCCGGACTAGCGGCTGTTGTAGTCGTAGAAGCCGCGCCCGGACTTCTCGCCGAGCCGGCCGCTGGCCACCATCCGCTTCAGCAGCGGTGGGGGGGCATACTCGTCGCGCTTGAACTCCTCGTAGAGGGAGTCGCAGACCGCATAGAGCACATCGAGGCCGATGAAGTCACAGAGCCGGAGCGGCCCCATCGGATGGCCGCAGCCGAGGCGCATCCCGGTGTCGATGTCCTCGCGGCTGGCGAAGCCCTCTTCGAACATCCGGACCGCCGCCATCAGGTAAGGGACGAGGAGCATGTTGACGATGAACCCGGAGCGGTCCTTGGTCTCGATCGGGCACTTGCCGATTTGCCCGACGAACGCCTTCGCCACGGAGACAGTCTCGGCGCTCGTGTCGAGCGCGATCACCACCTCGACCAGGGTCATCACCGGGACGGGGGAGAAGAAGTGCAGGCCGAGCACCCGGCTCGGGTTGCGAACCGCTTGAGCGAGCTCGGCGATGGGGATCGACGAGGTGTTCGAGGCGATGATCGCGCGGTCGGCGACCACCTCGTCGATCAGGTGCATTACCTCGAGCTTCAGCTGCTCCTGCTCGGGCACCGCCTCGATGACCAGATCGGCCGCCGACACCGGGCTGATGTCGGTGGTCAGCTCGATCCGGTCTCGGACCTCGCGCGCGGCGGCGGCGTCAAGCTTGCCCCGGCGCACCGCCCGCTGCAGAGAGTCCTCGATGCGAGTGCCGGCGCGCGCCACGCTCGCATGGTCGACGTCGCGGACGACGACCGGGAGTCCTGAGACGGCGACCGACTCGGCGATCCCCGACCCCATGAACCCTCCGCCGACCACCGCGACGGACTTGATCTCGGTTGCGCTCGTCACGGCGGAGCAGATTATCTACGCGACCGATTCAGTGCCGGTGCCGGCGCTCGGCGGCGTGACGCTCGAGCGCCAGGACGAGCAGCCGGTCGAGCAGCCCGGCATATGAGATCCCACTTGCCTCGAACAGCGCGGCAAACACGCTCGTGCTGGTGAAGCCGGGCATCGTGTTGAGCTCGTTGACCAGCACCTTGTTTCCGTCGACGAAGAAGTCGACCCGGGCGAGGCCCGAGCACCGGGCGGCGAGGAAGGTGGCGACCGCCAGCTCGCGGACCAGCTCCCGCACCGGTCCGGGAACGCGGGCGGGTACCACCAGCTCCATCCCGCCGGGGGTGTACTTGGCCGCGTAGTCGTACCAGCCCGACTCGCCGGCGGCGAGCAGGATCTGCCCGGGCTCGGAGGCCACCGGGTCATCGTTGCCGATCACCGAGCATTCGACCTCGAGGCCGCCGGCCGCCGCCTCGACGATCGCGAGCGGATCGTGCTCGAATGCTTCGGCGAGCGCCGACGACAGCTCCTCCGCGTGCGCCACCCGAACGATCCCCACCGAGGAACCGAGCCGGGCCGGCTTCACGAACACGGGCAGCCCAAGCACGGCGAGCTCCCCGAGCACAGGCTCGCGGGATTCGCGGAAGCGCTCCTCCCACACCGCCCGGTGGGCGACCTGCGGGATCGACGCCGCGCGCATCAGCTCCTTGAACATCACCTTGTCCATGCATAGCGCCGATGCCAGCACGCCCGCGCCGACATACGCGACGTCCAGACACTCGAGCAGTCCCTGCACGGTGCCGTCCTCGCCGAAGGGCCCGTGCAACGCGGGGAACACCACGTCGATCTGCTCGATGCCGCGTCCGGGCTCCAGTGCCAGCACCGCCCCATCGATCCGCCATACACCGTCGCGACCGACTTCGATCGGCACGGGCGAGTGACCGGCGGCGCGCAGCCCCGCGCACACCGACTGCGCCGAGGCGAGGGAGATCTCGTGTTCGGAGGAGCGGCCTCCCCCGAGCACCGCGACGCGCAGTCGGCTCACGTGGTGGTCGTGGGGCTGGTCGTGGAGCTCGCGGGCGCGGGCGTGCTCGTCGTACTGGCGCTCGTCGTGCTGCTGCTCGTCGTGGTGCTCGTCGGCCCCAGATACTGACCGACCACGATCGTCACCGCCGTTCCCTTCTTGGCCGTGGCATTGCCCGACGGGTTCTGCGAGATGACGACGCCGTCACGCTTCTTCCTGATCACGGTCTGCGTCTGCTGGGTCACCGTGAACCCGGCGGCGGTCAGGGTGGCGGCCGCGGCCGCCGCGGTCTGTCCGGTCACGTCGGGCACGGTTATGGGGGCCGGCGGCGGCGGCGGAGGAGGCGGAGGCGCCTTGGCCACGACCAGATCGACCGTGGTGCCCGAGGTGGCCTGGGTGCCGCCGGCCGGGCTCTGGCTGAGCACGTCGCCGGCGGTGGCCGAGCTCGAGACCTGGGTCGTGACGCCGCCGACCGCGAAGCCGTCGGTCTGGAGGTCCGCCTTGGCCGCCGCCGCGGACTCGCCGGTCACGTCGGGGACCGGTATCAGCGGCTTGCCCGACGACACGATCAGGGTGACCGAGGTGCCGACCGGCGGCGTCTGTCCGGCCGCGGGGTCGGTGCCGATCACCTGACCCTCGGGGATCTGCTCGGACGACTGGTGGGTGACGCGCCCGGTGTCGAGGTTCGCTCTGGTGATCACTTGCCGGGCCTGGGCGACGGTCAGGCCCTCGACCGAGGGCACAGTCGCGTTGCCGGGCCCCGAGGAGACGGTCAAGGTCACCGTCGATCCCTCGCTCAGCTTCGCGCCGCCCTCAGGGCTCTGCCGGATGACCGTGCCGGCCCTGTGGGCGTTCGGGTAGGTGACCGTGCTGACGTTGAGGCCGGCGTTCTGCAACTGCGCGCTGGCCGTCGCCAGCGGCTCGTTGATCACCGTCGGCACGAGCACCTTGACCGGCCGGGTTAGCAGGTAGGCGGCGACCCCGGCGCCGGCGAGCAACAGGACGATCAACAGCGCCGCCCACGGCCGGCGACGCCGAGGCGCGTCGTGCGGAGGCGGCGCCTCACCCGCCGGCACGCTCACCGGCGCGCCGTTGATCGGCTCTTCGGCCGGCACCTCAACGGGCGCCAGCGCCGCCGGCACCATCGCCGCCATCGGGCGGCCGCCCACCGCGACCGCCGCGATTGAGCTCGTGCGCTCCCCACGCCGTCCGGCGACGATCGACGCCTTGACCTGCGCGAGCGCCGAGATGAACTCGTCGGCATCCTCGGGGCGGTCCTCGGGGTTCTTGTTCAGCGCCCACATCACGACCTGCTCGAGCTCCGGCGGTACGTTCGGGTTCAGCCGGCTGGGAGCGAGCGGCGTCTGCGAGACGTGCTTGAGCGCGATCGTCACCGCCGACTCCGCGTCGAACGGCACACGCCCGGTGAGAAGCTCGTAGAGCACGACGCCGACCGAGTACAGATCAGAGCGCGCGCTGACCGCCAGTCCCTGCGCCTGCTCAGGCGACAGGTACTGGGCGGTTCCCATGATCGAGCCCGTCTCGGTCATGTCGGAGGCGCCCGCGCGCGCGATCCCGAAGTCGGTCACCTTGGCGTGGCCGTTGTCGTCGACGATCACGTTGTGCGGCTTGAGGTCGCGGTGGATGACGCCACGGCGGTGGGCGAAGCGGGCGGCCTGAAGGACCTGGACGGTCAGGTCGATCGCCCGCACCGGATCGAGCGGAGCCTCCTCGCGAATCAGCTGCTTGAGCGATCGGCCTGCGAGGTACTCCATCACGATGAAGTAGGTGTCGTCGAATGAGCCGCGGTCGTACACGCCGACCACGTTGGGATGCTGCAGCCCCGCGGCCGCCTGGGCCTCCCGCCGAAAGCGCTCGACGAAGCCGGGGTCCTCGGCGAATCGACGATGCAGGAGCTTCACCGCCACCTTGCGGCCGAGCTGTTGATCCTCGGCCAGGTAGACGTCGGCCATGCCGCCGCTGCCGAGCCGGTAGAGCACCCTGTAGCGTCCCTCGATGATCGTCCCGGTCGCGGTCTCGGTCATTTCAGCGCCCCTCCGAGATCAGCGTCTGCAGGACGGCCCGCGCGATCGGCGCCGCCACCGTGGCGCCGAAGCCGCCATGCGAGCTGTCGACCATCACCGCGATCGCCACCTTGGGACTCTGGACCGGCGCAAAGGCAACGAACGACGGCTGGGTGAGGTTGGAGCCCGACGCCCCGATCTCGGCCGTCCCGGTCTTTCCGGCGATCGTCACCCCGGGGATCTGCACCGTGCTGCCAGTGCCCTCCTCGACCACCTTCTGCATCATCTGGGTGACCTGACGGGCGGAGGCCGCCGACATCACCTGACTGTTGACGGTCGGCTTGACCGTCTGCACCGTGGCGCCGTCGGGATTGACCACGCGGCTGGTCAGGTGTGGGGTCATGAGCCTGCCGCCGTTGGCCACCGCAGCGGCGACCATCGCCATCTGCAGCGGGGTCACCTGAAGCCCTCCCTGGCCGATGCCGATCCGGCCGATGTCCTCACTCGGGCTGCCAGGCGGATACGCATGGCCACTGCTCGAGTACGGGCGGCTTGCGCGCAGCTCGCTGGCCGGATAGTCGAGGGTGGGCTTGGCGTAGAAGCCGAAGCGTTTCATGTAGTCGGTCATCGGGCGCCGGCCGACTGTCTCGGCGAGTTGGGCGAACACCGTGTTGATCGAGTTGGTCATCGCCACGATCAGGTTGACCGGGCCCCATGACTGGTTGAAGTCGTTGGCCAGCGGGACTCCGGAGACGGTGATCGGTGAGTTCCCGTTGACGAGCGAGCTCTCGGTGTACTTGCCGCTGTCGATGGCCGCGGTCGCGGTCACGATCTTGAACGTCGAACCGGGGGCATAGGCGCCCTCGGTGGCGCGGTTGAACGTCGAGACGTTCGGTCCCGTGGCGTCCGGGTGGTTGTCGTCGTAGCTCGGGTTGGCGTACATCACGAGGACCGCGCCGGTGCGCGGGTCGAGCGCCACAACAGCGCCGTGCTGGCCGCCGAGCGCCTGCTGGGCCACCCTCTGGGCCTTCGGGTCCAGCGTCGTATAGACATCGTTGCCCACCGGCTTGGGATTCAGCTGACCGAAGATCGAGCCGATCCCGCTCTGGTCACCGCGGAGCTGGGCCGCCCACGAGGCCTCCAGCCCGGAGCTCCGTCCCTGGGCGGCGATCGAATACCCGACCGGCTGGGCAAACAGCAAGCCGGTGGGATACGCGCGCCGCCACGTGCCTCCCGGCCCTGGGATCGGCTTGGCCAGGACGGTGCCATCGGCGGCGAGGATGCGGCCACCCTTGACCTTCAGCTCGGCCAGCAACGGCCTTACATTGAGCGGGTTGCGGTTGAGCGAGGAGGCCTCGAGGACGGTCCAGCGCGAGGTCCATACGAACAACAGCACGAACAGCAGGATCACGAGGACGAACAGCCGGACGATCGGGGTGCTCATCGCGCCGGCCGTCGCGCCCGGTCGGAGATCAGCAGCAGGAGCGCGAGCAGCACGAAGTTGGCCACGATCGAGGAGCCGCCGTAGGAAACGAACGGGAGCGTGACCCCGGTCAGCGGGATCACCCGAGTTACCCCGCCCACTATCACGAACACCTGCAGGGCGAGTGTCGCGCTCAGGCCCGAGGCCAGCAGCGTCGAGAACGAGTCGCGCGCCAGCAGCGCCGTCTTGAAGCCGCGGGCGATGAACAGCAGCGAGGCCACGAGCACGGCCGTCGCACCGAACAGCCCGAGCTCATTCGTGATGACCGCGTAGATCATGTCCGTCTGCGCCGCCGGCAACAGCGAGCCGCCGCCCGGCAGGGTCAGCTGCGCCTGGCCGAATCCCTGGCCGAAGAGACCGCCGGCCGCCTGAGCGAAGATCGAGTTTGCCAGCTGGTAGCTGCCGAGAGGAGCGTGGTAGAGCCTCGGATCGAACGGGTGCAGCCACGTCTCGACGCGCGCGTGCACGTGGACGATGTGCGTCCCGAGGTACCAGGCGCCGGCCGCGAAGGCGAGCAGGCCGATGACCACGAAGGAGACGCGGTTGGTGGCGACGTAGAGAACCGCGAGCAGGCCCCCGTAGAACATGAGTGAGGAGCCGATGTCGTGGAGCACGACCAGGATCAGCATCGCGATCCCCCAGATCACCAGCACGGGGCCGAGATGCTTCAGTGGCGGAAGCGTGAGGCCGAGGACGCGCCGCGCCCCCATCACCAGTACCTGGCGCGTATCTCGCAGGTAGCTGGCCAGGAAGATGACCAGGCCGATCTTGGCGAACTCGGCCGGCTGGAACACGAACAGCCCCGGGACGTGGATGCCGAGGTAGGCGCCGTTGGCGGAGTAGCCGACGCCAGGCACCCGCGGCAGCATCAACAGCGCGAGCGACACCGCGACGATCGTGTACCGGTAGCGCTCGAGCTTGCGGTAGTCGCGAAAGAAGATGATCGTCGCCGCGAACAGGACCAGTCCGAGGACCAGCCACTGCGCCTGCTGGCGCGCCAGGGTGGCGTTGATCCGGTAGATCATCACGATCCCGAAGCTCGAGAGCAGCGCGACCAGCGGAAACATGTAGGGGTCGGCGTGAGGAAGGGTGACGCGGATGAACACGTGCCCGGCCAGGCACAGCCCGAGGAAGATCGCGCCGTAGGTCAGCGACACGTTGGACAGTGCACCGGAGCGCTGGATGAACACGCCGGCGAAGCCCGCGGTGACCAGCAGCGACGCCGGGATGAGCCCGACCAGCTCGCGATTGCGCGCGCTCACCGACTGAGCTCTCCCAGCTCCAGGGCGTGAACCAGGCTGGTTGCGCTGGCCTCAGAGCGCAAATTGTTGTTGAACACCGCGCTGCGCCGATCGTGGGGCACGAGCGCGGCCGGCACCCCGGAGACGTAGTAGGTCTCGTAGAGGCGGATCCCCGCCGGGAGGTCGTAGGGCAGCCCCCGGTAGATCGTCACGATGCCCTGCGAGTTGGTCCCGATGAAGTAAAGCTGGCGGCTGGCCAGATATCCCCCGCCGCCGATCAGGAAGAGCACGACCGCGACCGCGACGATTGCCGCCAGCGGCTTGGCGTAGCGCGGCGGCCGCCGCCCCGCCGGCGCGGCCGTGGAGCGACCCTGGGCGCGGGCCAGCGGCGGGCGAGCCGGCACCCGAGTCGGGACGGGAGCGAGTGCGACGGTCGAGCCCGCGCGCTTGGCGCCGCCCGCGTCGGCGGCCGCGCGCGCCCCGGGGGCGACGGCCATCGTCGTCTGCTCGTCGGCGGGACGGTCACGGCCGACGTCCTCCACCCGGAAGAGGACAACCGTGATGTTGTCGCGGCCGCCCGCCTCGTTGGCCTCGGCGATCAGCTGATCCGCGGCACGGTCGAGCGTGTCGGCCGCCAGCAGGATCTCGGCCACGCGGTCCTCTGAGACCATCGAGGTCAGCCCGTCGCTGCAGAGCAACAGAACGTCGCCCGCTTGCGTGCGGTACGACCACGTGTCGACCTCGACCTCCGGCTCGGGCCCGAGCGCGCGGGTGATGATCGAGCGCTGGGGGTGTTCGGCCGCCTGCTCCTCGGTCAGCTTGCCCCGGCGGACCAACTCGTCGACGAGCGAATGGTCCTGGGTCAGGCGCCGAAGCACCCCGTCGCGGAGCATGTAGGCCCGGCTGTCGCCGACGTGCGCGATGGCCAGCGAACCGTCGCCGAGATACGCCGCGGTCAGCGTAGTGCCCATCCCGGCGCGCTCATGGTCGCTCCGGGAGCGCTCGTGGATCTGCCGGTTGGCCTCGCGGACGCGCTCGGCCAGCCGCTCCTCCTCGCTGCCGGAATCGGGAAGGCCGTGCTCGAAGGCCTCGATCGCGATCCGCGAGGCGACCTCGCCGGCCTGCGCGCCGCCCATCCCGTCGGCGACGACGAACACGGGCGCCCGCGCCAGCGCGCTGTCCTCGTTGTCACGGCGCTGGCGACCGGTGTCGGTTTTGCAGGTGGTCTCGGCGGCGCGGAGCACGGGTCAGCTGTCGATCGCGAGCTTCATTGGAGATAGGAGAACTCCGAGTCGCCGATCCGGATCCGGTCGCCAGGATGCAGCGGCTGCGGCCCGTTCAACGGTTCGTCGTTCAGATACGTGCCGTTCGTCGATCCGAGATCCTCGATGACGAAGACGTGACCTTGGGGGGAGATGCGGGCATGGCGCGAGGACGCGAACGGATCATCGAGCTTGATCTCGACATCGCCGCGGCCGAGGGTAGCGCCGCGGGAGAGATCGTAGGCAGCACCGGACTGGTACCCGCTCGCGCGTTCGACGAGCAGGCGGGGCTCGAAGCCGGCGTCGTGACCGTCGAGCAGACCGTCGGCGGCAGCGTACATCCCCGTCGCATCGCCGGGCGGTGGCGACTGCGACGGTAGCGCGAGGTCTTCGCGGGCGCGTCGAAGATCCCGCAGCGCGCTCCACGCCACCCACAGGAGGAAGAGATAGAGGACGGCGAGGAACGCGAACTTCAGGGCGACCGACACAGGCTGGAGCATCTGGCCCTACTCCAGATCGAAACCGACGACCGACGTCCCGAGCGTGATCTCGTCGCCGCGCCGCAGCACCTCCGGACCGTTGATCCGGCGGCCGTTGACCGACGAGCCGTTGGTCGAGCCGAGGTCGCTCAGCACCCACGAGCCGCCCCGCGGGCGGATCTCCGCATGCTGGCGGGAGACGTTGGGATCGTCGAGCACCACATCGCATTGACGGCTGCGCCCAAGCGTCGCGCCGGCCGGCCCGATCACGAACGGCCGGCCGTCGAGCCGCAGAAGCGCGGTCTGCGCGCGGGGGCGAGCGCGTTCCTCAAGCGGCGCGGCCACCCGTCCGGCCGCGCTGTAGATCATCGTCCGGCCGGACTGCTCTGCGACCGACCCGCGCGCGTCATCGGCACGGACCACACCGGTCTGGATGCCGAACTCGCCGAGGCCCAAGCGGTCATCGGTCTCGAACTCGATCACCGGGCGCGCGAGCAGGACCAGCCGCTCGCGGCGAGCGTGCTCCAACAGGTAGCCGGCCAGCTCGTCGGCCAGCGCCGGCTCGTAGTCGGCGAAGCGCTGGCGATCCCGGGGAGAGAGGAACACCCGATACTCATTCGGCACATAGGCGCGGGAGAGCGAAAGCGACTTGTGCTCCTCCATCTCGCGCGCGAGCTTGCGGGCGATCTCGACCGGACGGACCTCGGAGCGAAAGGCGCGGCTGAACGTGCCTTCGACGAGTCCGGCGATCTTGCTCTCGAGGTTTCTGAGGACACTCATGGCTTGGCAACTGCGATACCCGTGGCAATAAGCGCTGGCCAATCAGGGCAATTTCCATGCTACGCAAGTTCCGCCGCAGGGTTGGCCGAGCGCCCGCCGGGCCGACGCCCGCGAGCCCGACGTGGGACGATCACCGCCACCGCGGCGCCGAGCGCACCGAGGAAGCCTTGCCCGGTCAGGACGGCGCCGTGCCCGCGGCCACCGGCATGCAGGGCGAGCGCCGTGCCGACCGCCACGGCGACCGCCCAGGCGAGCACCACGATCGCGTCGAGGGCCGAAAACCGGCGGGGACGCAGCAGCGGCAGGATGGCGGCGCCGGCGGCCCAGACGGCCGCCGGCCCGAGCAGGCCGGGGCTGAGCAGAGGCGCCAGCACCTGGTGCGCGGTGACCGACAGCGAGGAGCTCCAAGCCTTGGCGGAGGGCAACGGCGGCTCGATGCGCAGATAGAGCGAGCGCCCGGTCAGCGACGCGGCGATCAGCAGCCACAGCCAGCCCGTCGCGGCGAGGGTGGCTCGGCGCCAAGCCGTGCCCGCGTGGACGACCATCCCCGGCCAGGCGCCGGCCAGCCCGATCACGCCGAGGGCCGGGCAGAGCGCCGGGAGCGCACACGGGAGGTCGCGGCTCAGCGGGGCGAGAGCGACCGGAAAGAGTCCGAACGCGACGAGCACCACGGTGAGGCCAGGCGAGCCCTGCGCGGCGGCGATCGCCCCGGCGCCGAGGACCACCCCCAGCCAGCCGAGCCGCGGAAGCGCCAGCACGAGCAGCCCGGCAAGGAGCGCCAACGCTCCCGATGCCAGTGGCACCGGCGACAGCAGATGAGCCGCGACCCATCCCATCAGGGCCGCGGAGGCCGCAGCGCCGAGCGCGCGAGCCGGCCACTCTGCGACGAGCGGCCGGGCGGCGAGCAGGCCACGGCCCGAGCCCGCGGAATCCGACCCCGGCAAAGCCGGCGATCGCCGATCGGACTGCCCTTGAGACGACGGCTCGGCCAGGCCCGCGAGGACCTCCTCGCGCACCCGCGTCGCCGCGGGCCAGGGTCCGGAGACCACACCCGGCCGGTCGCCGACCAGCTCGAGTGACGCCGCCAGGCCGGCGCGGAGCTCCGGCAGAGTCCCGCGTTCGCGGGGCCGCGGGCGGAGCGCCAGATCGATCGCGTGGCCGAGCTCCCGCGGAAGCTCCCGCCGCTGACGGCGAAGCGGCGGGAGGTAGGCACCGAGCCGGCGCGCGCGGACGGCCACCGTCCCGCTGAGCACGGGGTTGACGCCGGTGAGCGCTTCGTAGAGGACCAGGGCGGTGGAATAGAGGTCGGCCACGTCGCCGACCTCCCGGCCCTCGGCCTGCTCGGGCGCCATGTAGGCCATCGTGCCGATCACGTCGCCGGTACGCGTGAGTGAGTCGCCGCCGACCACACGGGCCACCCCGAAGTCGGTGAGCTTCGCGGCCTGCGCCGGGGTGGCCGCCCGTGCGGGCACCAGGATGTTCGAGGGCTTCACGTCACGGTGCACGACGCCCTGGGCGTGGGCGTGCTCGAGCGCATCGCATAGTGCGATCCCGATCGCAACGATGTCCCGGTCCGACAGCCTTCCCTCGGCCAGCCACGCCGCCAGCGTGTCGCCGCGCACGAGCTCGGAGACGAGGTACGCACCCTCGTCGTCGACCGCCGCCTCGTACAGTGTCACTATGCCGGGATGGGCCAGGCGCGCGGCCGCCCTGGCCTCACGCTCGAAGCGACCGCCGACCACCCGCTCGCGGGGCAGCACCTTGACCGCTACCTCGCGCTCGAGCCGCTCGTCGTGTGCCTCCCAGACGACCCCGAAGCCACCCGCGCCGAGCCTGCGGATAAGCCGGTAGCGCCCGAGGACTGTCGGCCCGGCGCGGCGAGCGGCGGGCGAGCCGGTGGGGACCTGCGCGGCGCGGCGGGTCAGCGCCTCGGCGCCATCGGTGCTTCGGACGTGGCTCGCGCGCATGACGCGCTTTTCCACGTCGCGACCAAGGTCCCTTCGCGAGCGATCGCAAGCCGCCGTGGGGGCGGTCATACTCACGCCTTACGCCCTAGGGAGGAAGGTTTGTCGTTCTTCGACGAGGCAGACGAGACCCGCACCGCGACGCACCGATCAGCGCCGAGGCGTCGTCCCTCCGGGGGCCCCAGGCGCCGTCCGTCCGGGGGCCCCAGGCGCCGTCCCGCCGGGGCCCGCGGGCGCCGTCCGAGCGACCGGCAGGCGATCCAGCTGCGCCGCGTGGTGGCGGCCCTGATCGTGGCCGTGCTCGGGATCGTCATCGTCCTCGGCGTTCGCGGCTGCGAGGTCAGCCGGCGGAACAACTCGCTGAAGGACTACAACAACAACGTCGCGTCGTTGATCGAGCGCTCCGACGGGACCAGCGGCCGTCTGTTCAGCGACCTCGCGCGGGCGCAGAGCACCGGCGACGCGGCATCCGTGCAGACGCAGATCAACCAGGAGCGCGTCGACGCCGACAGCCAGCTCGCCCACGCCAAGCGGCTGAACGTACCCGACGAGGTCAAGACCGCGCAGCAATACGTGCTGCTCGCCTTGCGGCTGCGCCAGGACGGCATCGCCGGCACCGCGCAGTACATCCAGCCGGCACTCGCCGACGCCACAAACCAGGACGCGATCGATCACATCGCTGCGGAGATGGCGCGCTTCTACGCCTCCGACGTCGTCTACAAGTCCTACGCGCTGCCCGAGCTGGCCGGGGCGCTCCACCGCGCCGGGATCCGGGTGGGCGGCACGGGCGGCGAGCAAATGAACGCCGGGCAATTCCTCCCCGACGTCGGCTGGCTGACGCCGGCGTACGTGGCGAGTCAGCTCCAAGGGGGCTCGGCGACGAACCCGAACGCCAAGCCGGCCTCGGGCATCCATGGTCATCGCATGGATCAGTGCAGCATCGGCTCGACGACGCTCCCGAACGGTGGCAGCGCGACCCTCCCCGCCAGCCCACCGCCCACCTTCACCTGCAAGTTCACCAACGACGGCCAGAACCGGGAGAAGAACGTGATCGTCAGGGTCACGGTGAGTGGCACTTCGATCAGCGGCCAGACCGTCGTGCCGAACACCACTCCGGGCGCGCCGTCGACGGCCACGATCACGCTCGGCTCAGCGCCGCGCGCCGGGACCTACACGGTGACCGCGGCGGTCGAGAAGGTACCGGGCGAGACCGTGACGACACACAACTCGCAGACCTATCAGGTGACCTTCCAGTAGCCGTGGCGGGCGCCGTGGCGAGCTGACCGTACGTCCGCCTATCCTTCGAGTCCGTGCACGACCTCACGAGCACAGCCGGCATCGTCGCGATCGCCGCCGGCGCCGTCGGCGTGCTGGCCGTGATCGGTTGCGTGATCCTGGCGCTGAAGCTGCGGCGCGTGCGCGCCGCGCAGCACATGGTCCTCGGCGGCCGGCGTCAGGACCTGGTCGCTCACGCCGCCTCGCTGCAGCAGCAGTTCGAGGCCCTCTCCGCGTATGTCGACGAAGCGGCACAACGGATGAACGAGCGCATCGACGCGGCCGAGCAGCGGCTCGACGGTGCGGTGGCCTACCACTCGCTGGTCCGCTACAACGCCTGGGGCGACACGTCGGGAATCCAGTCGACCTCGATCGCCCTGCTAGACGCCACTCGCTCGGGCATCGTGCTGTCCTCGATCCTGCACCGTGACCAGGCCCGGGTCTATGCCAAGCAGGTTCGCGGCGGTCAGGGTGAGCTCGAGCTCTCGCCGGAGGAGGACGAGGCCGTGCGGCTCGCCCTCGAGGGCAACGGCAGCCGCGCGGCCTCGGCCTGACGCGGCCGTCTCGGTAGCGATGCGGATCGGCTACTTCGGGCCCGAGGGCACGTTCACCCAGGAGGCCCTGATCGACGCCACGGCGGGCCAGCAGCTGACGCTCGTCCCCCTGCCGACGATCTACGACACGGTCATGGCGGTGCACGCCGGCACAGTAGAGCGCGCGCTCGTGCCGATCGAGAACTCGCTCGAGGGCTCGGTCAACGCCACGCTCGACGCACTGGCGATGGAGACCGAGGACGTCGCGATCGTCGGCGAGGTGATCCATCCCATCCGCCACTGCCTGATCGCGCGCAGCGGGCTAGAGCTCGAGGAGATCGAGGCGGTGGTCTCGCACCCCCAGGCCAACGCGCAGTGCGCGCGCTTCATCCGCTTGCGGCTGCCCCAGGCCCGCGTCCTCGCCGGGGCCTCGACCGCCGAGGCGGTGCGGATGGTCGCCGAGCACGACGGCGCGTGGGCGGCGCTCGGCAACCGTCTGGCGGCGGAGCGCTACGGCTGCCAGGTGCTGCGCGCCGGCGTGGAGGATGTCGCCGACAACGAGACCCGGTTCGTGTGGCTGGCCCGGCTCGGGGTCTCGCCGGGCGGGCCGGGCGCGGTCCAGCCGGTGATCGGGCCGTGGAAGACGGCGATCGTCTTCTGGGGCGTCGGCGCAGAGGCACCGGGCTGGCTGGTCAGGTGCCTCGCGGAGTTCGCCACCCGAAAGGTCAACCTCACGCGGATCGAGTCCCGTCCGCGCAAGCAGGGCCTCGGCCGCTACATGTTCTTCCTCGACCTCGAGGGCCGCGACAGCGACTCACGCGTGGCCGAGGCACTCGCCGGGCTGCGCGCGCACGTCGAAGTGCTCCGGGTCCTCGGCTCGTTCCCGGCCGCCTGAGGGCTGTTCGTTAGCCCGAAGTTAGCGAGATGTGATCGAGCCGGCGGGCCACCGCGGCCCACCGGATGGCGCTGTCCGCGTCGGTACACTCCCGGCCAGACATGGCCACCTCAGTACCAGCGCCAGCTTGGTCTGCGTCGCGCCCCGAGCACCAGCGACGCGGACCGACGGTTGGCCGGGTGCTCGTGTTGAACGCGACGTATGAGCCGATCAACGTCTGCACGGTTCGGCGCGCCGTCGTCCTCCTGCTCAAGGAGAAGGCCGAAGTGATCGAGCGCGCCGAGTGGGAGCTCCACGCGGCGACCGCGACGATCGCGCGGCCGGTGGTGATCCGGTTGGTGACCTACGTCCGCATCCCCCGCGACACCCACCGCCGGAAGATCACCCGCCGGGCTGTGTTCGCGCGCGACGACTGGACGTGCCAGTACTGCGGCGCCCGCTCCAATCTCACCGTGGACCACGTGATCCCGCGCTCGAAGGGCGGTCTGTCGAGCTGGGAGAACATCGTCGCCTCGTGCGCGCCGTGCAACCGCCGCAAGGGCGACGCCCTGCCCCGCCAAGCCGGGATGCAGCTTCAGCGCCAGCCGCGCACACCGGGCCCGACCGTATTCATCCACGTCGCCAGCCCGACGATCCCGAGCGCCTGGCGTCAGTACCTCGTCGCCTGAGCGTCGCCCCACTCAGCCGGCTCGCCCCTCGCCACCCACCCGCGAGGTCGAACTCGCTCCCCGCCACCGGCCCACTCAGCCGGCTCGCCCCTCGCCACCCGCCCGCGAGGGCGAACTCGCTCCTCGCTACCCCCCGCGTGGCGAACCCGCTCGCCGCCCCCCGTGGCGAAAGTTGTCGGTATAGCCGGACTTTTTCGCCACGACCTCGGTCCCGCACCGAAGGGCGGATGCGACCAGGTCGAGGCGATCACGCCGCGTAGCGCGTCCGAGGCGATCACGCCGCGTAGCGCTCGGCGGCGCGGGCCCGGGCCTTGGCGGCCTCGGCCTCCCGGTCCTTCACCGGAGCGGAGGTGTGCAGGCCGGCGAGCAGCTCCGCCGAGGCAGCGGCGACCCGTTCGACGGCGAGGGCGAACGCCTCCTCGTTGGCCCGCGAGGGCTTGTTGAAGCCGCTGATCTTGCGCACGTACTGAAGCGCCGCGGCGCGGATCTCCTCGTCGGTGGCCGGCGGGTCGAAGTTGTAGAGGGTTCGGATGTTTCGGCACATCGCCACAGCCTACCCGGCCCCGAACGCGTGAAGGGCGCCGTCGACGGCGCCCTTCACCGAACTTCTGGCTGCCTGGAGCCGGGCGGATTCAAACCAGGCGCCGGTGGGACGAGTTCCGGCATCCGCCACGGCGGTGTCGCGGGTTGGACTCCGCTAAGCGGGGTCAGCCTCCGACCTAGCGGCCGGACACCTCCAGGGTCCCGCAAGAACTTTCAGACAGACGGACCACCTCCTTTCTCTGGTAGCGCTGATCTTAGCGAAGGGCCCGGCGATCGGGGAGTCCGGCCCGCCGCCCCGTACGGGGCTTCTGGCCGGCAGGCGCCCGCGTGCGGTGGCCGAAACCGGGGCCGGCGCCTGTCGCCGGCCCTTACTCCTCGGCGCCCTCGTCCTCGGCCACCCGCGCCGCGGTCTGAGCCTCGGACTCAACCACCAGCGCCACCGCGCTGACCTGGTCGTCGTCACGGATATTCATCACGCGGACGCCTTGCGAGCCGCGGCCGTAGCGATTGATGCCGCGCACAGAGGTGCGCTGGACCATCCCGTTCTGCGAGATGAACACGAGCTCCTGGTGCTCGCGGACGACGAGCGCTCCGGCGAGCTGGCCCTTGTTCTCGGTCAGCGTGATCGTCTTCACCCCCATCGTCCCGCGGCCCTTGACGGGGTAATCGGGGATCGGCGTGCGCTTGCCATAGCCGTTCTCGGTCACCACGAGCAGCTCCTGGTCATCGCGGGCGACGTCCATGGCAAGGACGGAGTTCCCGGGCTGGGCGACGTTCATGCCTCGCACCCCGCTGGTGTCACGGCCCATGGCACGGACCTCAGCCTCGCTGAAGCGGGCGGCCTGGCCGGAGCGCGAGACCATGATGATGTCGTCGTGACCGCCGGTCCGCCGCACCGCGATCAGCTCGTCGTCGTCGCGGATGTTGATCGCGATGATGCCGTCGGCCTTGATCGGCGTGTTGTAGGCGGCGAACTCGGTCTTCTTGACCATGCCCTCGCGGGTGGCGAAGACCAGATACTTGCCCTCGCTGAAGTCCCGCGTCGAGAGCACCGACTGCACGCGCTCGCCGTCGCGGAGCGGGAGCAGGTTGACCAGCGCGCGGCCCTTGGCGGTGCGCGATGCCTCGGGCAGCTCGTAGACCTTCAGGCGGTAGACCTTGCCGCGGTTGGTGAAGAACAACAGGTAGTCGTGGGTCGAGGAGACGAAGAGGTGCTCGATGTAATCGTCGTCCTTCATCTCCATCCCGGTCACCCCGATGCCGCCGCGGCGCTGCTGGCGATAGGTCGAGAGCGGCAGCGACTTGATGTAACCGGAATGGGTGATCGAGATGACCATTTGCTGATCGGCAATCAAATCCTCGACGTCGAGCTCGCCTTCCGCGTGGAGGATCTCGGTCCGTCGCTGATCGCCGTAGGACTCGGCGATCTCGCCGAGCTCCTCCGTGATGAGGCCGTACACCCTGCTCTCGTCGCCGAGGATCTCGCGCAGCTCCTTGATGCGTTCCACGAGGTCTGCGTGCTCCTGCTTGATCTTGTCGGCCTCGAGCGCGGTCAGGCGACTCAGGGTCAACTGCAGGATTGCCTGCGCCTGTACGACGGTCAGCTCGAAGCGCTCGACCAGTCCCTCCCGAGCTGACTCCGGGTTGCGCGAGGCGCGGATCAGCGCGATCACCTCGTCGAGGTTGGCCAGCGCGACCAACTGGCCCTCGAGCACGTGCGCGCGCTCCTCCGAGCGGCGCAGCTCGTACTTGGTCCGGCGCACGATGACGTCGCGCTGGTGATCGACGTAGTGGACGATCACCTCGCGCAGCGAGAGCGTCCGCGGCACGTTGTCGACGAGGGCGACCATGTTGACGCCGAACGTCGCCTGCATCGGCGTGTGCTTGAACAACTTGTTCAGGACGACCTTGGGGATCGCGTCGCGCTTGAGCTCGATCACGATCCGCATCCCGTGGCGATCGGACTCGTCGCGGACGTCGGTGATCTCGGGGGCCTTCTTCTCGTGGACGAGGCCGGCGATCTTCTCGATCAGGCCGCCGTCACCGCCCTTGCGCACCTGATAGGGCAGCTCGGTGACGATGATCGCCTCCTTCCCCTGACCGATCGGCTCGACGTGCGCCTTGGCCTGGACGCGAATTCGTCCGCGGCCGGTCCGGTAGGCCTCGCGGATGCCCTCGCGACCGAGGATCGTCCTCGCGGTGGGGAAGTCGGGGCCCTTGATGTGCTTCATCAGCCCGTCGACGTCGATCCCGGGATCGTCGATGTAGGCGATCACACCGCGGGCGACCTCGCGGAGGTTGTGCGGGGGGATGTTCGTGGCCATGCCGACGGCGATCCCCGAGCCGCCGTTGACGAGCAGGTTCGGGAACCGCGAGGGGAGCACGATCGGCTCCTGGCGGCTTCCGTCGTAAGTGGGCGCGAAGTCGACCGTCTCGGCGTCGATGTCCCGGAGCATCTCGGTCGCCAGCCGGTCCAGGCGGGCTTCGGTGTAGCGCATGGCGGCCGCGCCCCAGCCGTCGATGTTGCCGAAGTTGCCGTGCCCGTCGACCAGCGGGTAGCGCATCGAGAAGTCCTGCGCCATCCGCGCCAGCGTGTCGTAGATCGCCGAGTCGCCGTGGGGGTGGTACTTCCCCATCACCTCGCCGACGATCTGCGCGCACTTGACGTGCTTGCGCGTCGGCTGCAGGCCGAGCTCGTTCATCACGTAGAGAACGCGGCGGTGAACCGGCTTGAGACCGTCGCGGACGTCGGGCAGCGCACGGCCGACGATCACCGACATGGCGTAGTCGAGGTACGCCGAGCGCATCTCCTCCTCGAGCCCGCGCGGCTCGATGTTCCCGCCGCCGATGGTGTCGATCGATGCCATCGCGCCCGCCTAGACGTCGAGATTGGAGACGAGCCGGGCGTTCTCCTCGATGAACGCCCGCCGGGGTTCGACCTGGTCTCCCATCAGCATCGAGAACACCAGGTCGGCCGAGGCGGCATCCTCCATCGTCACCTGTACGAGGGTTCGCGTGGCCGGGTCCATCGTCGTCTCGCGGAGTTCGTGAGCGTCCATCTCGCCGAGGCCCTTGAAGCGGTAGTAGTCGATGCCGCGCTGAGCCACCGCGAGGATCGATTCCCGGAGCTCCTCGAAGGTCCGGGCGTCCCGCTGGTTCTCGCCCAGGCGAACCAGAAACGGCGGCGTGCCGGCCAGTCCGGCCAGCTCGGCGTGGATCTCGCTGAGCCGGTGGTATTCCTCGGCCTCCAGCGTGGCGCGGGGCACCCGATGCGTGGTGGCCAGGCCGGTCTTCGCCTCGACCGTCCGGATCACGACCTCGGCGTCATCCTGCGAGACCAGCTCCGAGCGATAGGGCTCGCCGTTGGTGCCGTCTTTCGCAATGCGGCGCAGCAGAGCATCGATGTCGGTGATCTGATCCTCGAGGAGCCGAGCCTGCTCGAGGAAGGTGATCACGCCATGGCCGTGTGACGCCCGCAGCGCCGAGGCCCAGCCGTCGTACTGCTTGAGCAGGCGGTTGAAGCGCTTCCACCTCGCGTCGGTGAGCTTCAGCGGCTTGTTGTAGCGATCGTAGATGTCGATCTTCTCGAACTTGTCGCCGAGCAGGATGTCCTCGAGCTCGGACTCGCGCTCGAT
>JAFAXX010000018.1 GCA_019240655.1 Solirubrobacterales bacterium | reverse complement strand
CAGGCCGTGTAGCCGCGCGCCTCGAAAGTGGCGCGGATTCCACCCGTGGGGAACGAAGAGGCGTCGGGTTCGCCCTGGATCAGCTCGGTGCCCGCGAACTCGGTGAGCGCCGTGCCCTCATCGGTGGGCGAGTAGAAGCTGTCGTGCTTCTCGGCGGTGGAGCCGGTGAGCGGCTGGAAACAGTGCGTGTAGTGGGTCGCGCCCTTCTCGAGCGCCCACTCCTTCATCGCCAGCGCCACCGCGTCGGCAAGTGAGGTGTCGAGGGCCTCGCCGCGCGCTAGGGTCTGCTGCAGCCGGCGGAAGGCGTCCTTCGGTAGCCGCTGGCGCTGGACCGCCGGGCTGAAGACGTTGAGGGCGAAGATCTGGTTATCGGGAACCGTGAGGTCAGGGGCCCCGAGAACTCCGCCGTTGGGAGTCCATTGCGCGGCCAGGACGTTCTGCTGACGGGTACGTGGCATGCGAGGGGTTGTTCCTTCCTTTAGGCGCCCCGGCGGCGGAGGCGCGCGTGCGTAAGCGGGCCCGGAGCCCGGAGCCGCCAAGCCTAGGCCATGGCCCGGCGGCGGGTCACTATCCGGATGGCCAAACGCCTGCCCGCGTTGTTCGCCCTCCGGCGAACCGGCGGCCCGCGCAAGTCAGCAGCGCTGTGCGGGCCGCCCACAATGAAATACTCGCGCAATGCCCTTCAACCCGACGCTCGCTCCGAGCCTGTACGTCCCCGCTCACCAGCGCTACGAGCGCATGTCCTACCGTCGCTGCGGCCGCAGCGGAATAAAGCTCCCTGCCATCTCCCTCGGCCTCTGGCAGAACTTCGGCGATGACTTCCCGTTGGCTAACAGCCGCGCGATCCTTCGGCGGGCGTTCGACCTCGGGATCACCCACTTCGACCTGGCCAACAACTACGGCCCGCCCTACGGAAGCGCTGAGATTAACTTCGGGCGGATCTTCGCCGAGGACTTCAGGGCGTACCGAGATGAGCTCCTGATCTCGACCAAGGCGGGCTACGACATGTGGCCGGGGCCCTACGGCGAGTGGGGCTCACGTAAATACCTGCTCGCGAGCCTCGAAGCGAGTCTGAGCCGGATGCGCCTGGAGCACGTCGACATCTTCTATTCGCACCGGCTCGATCCCGACACGCCGCTCGAGGAGACGATGGGAGCGCTCGACACCGCCGTGCGACAGGGCAAGGCGCGGTACGCGGGAATCTCGTCGTACGGACCCAGGCGGACCGAGGAGGCAGTGGAGATCCTGCGCCAGCTCGGGACGCCGCTACTGATTCATCAGCCTTCCTACTCGATGCTCAACCGCTGGGTCGAGGAGGGGCTGCTGGATGTACTCGACCGTGAGGGTGTCGGAGCAATCGTCTTCTCGCCCCTGGCGCAGGGCCTCCTCACCGACAAATATCTCAACGGCGTGCCCGAGGACTCGAGGGTCAGGCGTGGCAACTACTTTGCGCACACCATGCTCACCGAAGAGACCCTCGCGCGCGTGCGGGCGTTGAACGAGCTCGCGCGCGACCGCGGGCAGTCGCTGGCTCAGCTGGCGATCGCGTGGGTCCTGCGCGACCCGCGGGTCACCTCCGCGCTGCTCGGGGCGAGCAGCGTGCGACAGCTCGAGCAGAACGTCGCGTCGCTCGATCGCGTAGAGCTCGACCCGTCTGAGCTTGCCGAGATCGACCGCCATGCCGGCGACGCCGGGATCAACATCTGGGAGACGTCCAGCACCGCGTAGGGCGAACGGGACTGCCCGCGGGGGGTCCCAGACGGAGACCTCGGTCGCCTGACGTTCTTCGGCGACTAACGTGGGACACTCGCCAAACTCGGGCTGTCGCGTGGGCTGTCGAGACATCGCCGGCGGGCCGAAACTGCCATGAACACTGGTCACTCCACATTGCTGCCCATTGGAGTTTTGTCCCGGCTGTCCAAACGTGCGCGACGCGCCGCCAGCGGGCGCTACGCGCGATTCCTCCGAGAATTCCGCGTTTGCTCGTGTCCGGAACGGGTTAGACGAAGTGGGATGGCTAGGATCCGAGCCAGGCTCCTTCTGACAATCGCGGTCAGCTTCCTCAGCCTCGCGAGTGGCCTCCTACTTGCGACGAGCGCCTCCGCGGGCGGCTTGGCAACATCGTTACCGATCACTGCGGCGACCGCATCGGCGAGCACCGGGACGGCGGCGAGCTCATCCACGCCTGCCTCCACTGTGACGAGTACTGCCGCGACTATCGCCAGGACCGCAGCTACCACGCCGTCCACGGCTGCAACTGCCGCTAAGACGCCGCTGCAGCCTGCCTCAGCCGCTCCTTCCGCGGCGAGCACCGCCGCAGCCACTACCGCCCAAACATCCACATCGAGCGGCGGGCAAGACACTTCGTCCTCTGCCTCGTCGACCACACAAAAGACGCCGACGACGACTCCATCGTCGGCCGCCAAGGCTCAGGCGCCATCTACCGTCAGCCCTTCGTCCACGACTTTGTCCGGCGCGACGCCTAGCGCAGCGATACCCACCACTAATCCGACGGCGACGTCGGTGGGGTCGACGCCATCGGCGGGTAGCTCAGATGCAGGGAAGGGCCAGATAGTCAAGCAGGCCACGGCCACCCCGGCCCAGTCGGCCACATCTGTCGCCGGGCAAAGCGCTTCCTCCTTGACCTCGTCGACCACACAAAAGGCGACCACGACAACCGCATCGTCCACCGCCAAGCCGTCCGCTATCGGCTCTTCATCGACGACTTCGGCCGGCGCGATCCCTAGCACAGCGACATCCACCGCCAAGCAGGCGACGACCTCGGCATCGTCGCCATCAATGGGTAGTGCGCTTGCGGGCGGCGCTGATCAGACAGCCAAGCAGGCTGCAAAGACTACAGTTCAGCCGTCCAGCGCGAGCGGCGACCAAAACACTTCGTCCCTGGCCACGCCGGCCACTCAAAAGGCGACTGCCACGACTGCATCGTCCACTGCCAAGGCCCCCGCATCATCCGCTGCCGCATCTTCGTCCACGCCTTCCTCCGGCGCGACCTCTAGTGTTGCCGCAAACCAGCCGGCCGCGTCTGTGACGTCGACGCCGTCGACAGGTAGTGGGGTTGCCGGTGCGGGTCAGGCTGCCAAGCAGGTCGCGGCGACCGTCCCGTCGATGGGTAGCGGGCCTACTGCGGTGAGTCAGACGGCCAAGCAGGCCGCGACGACCGTAGTGTCGGTGCCGTCGACGGGTAGCGCGGCTATTGCGGTGCGTCAGATAGCCAAGCAGGTCGCGACGACCGTAGCGCCGGTGCCGTCGGTGGGTGGCGGGGCTACTGCTGTGAGTCAGACCGCCAAGCAGGTCGCGCCGACCGTAGCGCCGGTGCCGTCGGTGGGTAGCGGGGCTACTGCTGTGAGTCAGACCGCCAAGCAGGTCGCGACGACCGCGATGTCGGTGCCGTCGACGGGTAGCGGGGCTACTGCTGCGGGTCAGACTGCCAAGCAGGTCGCGACGACCGTAGCGTCGGTGCCGTCGACGGGTAGCGGGGCTACTGCTGCGGGTCAGATTGCCAAGCAGCCCGCGACGACCGTGGCGTCGGTGCCGTCAACGGGTAGCGGGAGTACTGGTGCGGGTCAGGCTGCCATGCAGGCGGCGACGACCGTAGCGTCGGTACTGTCGGCGGGTAGCGGGGTCCCCGGTGCTGGTCAGACGGCTAAGCAGGCCACGAACTCGGCGTCGGCGACCGTGACCGGGACGCTGGCGGGGGCGGGCCAGGCGGCCAAGCGGGCGACCGCGACCGTGAGCTCGCTGCCGGCGACGGTGACCGGGACGCTCGCGGGGGCGGGCCAGGCGGCCAAGCAGGCGACCGCGATCGTGAGCTCGCTGCCGGCGACCGTGACCGGCACGCTCGCGGGGCCGGGCCGGGCGGCCAAGCAGGCGACCGCGACCGTCGCGTCGCTGCCGGCGACCGTGACCGGCACGCTCGCCGGCGCGGCCCAGCCGCCGCTGGCCTCGGTCGTCCAACCGTTGCAAGCGGTGATCCCGGCGCCGCAGGCCGTGGTGCCTCCGGCGCCTCAGCCGTTGCAGGCGGCGACGCCGGCCCTGCAGGCGGCGACGCCCGCCCTGCAGGCCCTGGTGCCTCCGGCGCTTCAGCCTCAGGTTGCGGCGCTCGCCCCCGCCGTGACAACGGTTTCACAACTTACGCCCGCTGGCGTGCCCGTGCCGGCTTCTGTTCTGCATCTGGCTTCACCGGTACGTGGCTCGGTCGGGAGCGCACTGGCGAAGGCGTCCACCGTCTCGTCCAGCCTCGCTTCGATAGGGGCTTCCGTCGGAACGCTGCCCGCGTCGCTCATGACCACATCGCTCCTGAGCACTCAGGCCGCGGTCGGACACGGTGGCGGCACTGTCGCCCACGTGACAGTGCCGCTCACCTCGACGCTTGCGTCGCTCGGAAGCGCGGCCGTCAAGAGCACCGGTAGCGCGATCTGGTCCGGCGCGCCGGTCGCCGCGGCGGTCGGTTCGGCGACTTCACCAGCGATCGTGACCGGACCGGTGGCCGCTGGAGCGCCGGTGGCCGTGTCGCCGGCCACGGTCGTCGTGTCCGCAGGCGGCAGCTTTGGTTCTGCGCTGACGGCTGCCGTGTCGCACACTCCATCGGTCGCCAACGGCATCGGTGTAGGCGTCGGCCCGCTCTTCGGATGGCCGACCGCGTCGCTGTGGCCGTCGGCGCCTTGGCCTGCGGGCCGGCCGATCGGCTTCGGGGGGTTCTCCGGGCTGCACGGCGCGGGCGCGTCCGTTTCGCGGCGCGGCCTTTCGGTTCGGCCGGTGACACCGGTGCCCGCCCCGCAGGCTCCCGCTCCGGGCGGTTCGCCGTTCGGGACCGGGGTCGATTCCGCCGCCGGTGGCGGCTCGGGTTCGTTCTTCTTCGGCGCCGTCGCGCTGCTCGCGCTGGCGGCTCTCTTCGTTCCGCGGGTGCTGCGCACCCTGCGCACCTACGGCGTCTCGCGGGCGCCGTCGCCGTTTCTCCTGTCGCTAGAGCGCCCTGGCTAAGGCCTGAGTCGGTCTCTCCAGGTCCTCGCAGCCGGGCTTTCACCGCCCGGGTGCTCCCTTCTAGCAGCAACAGGAGAAACGACTCATGTCACGCTCATCTCGGGCGTGCAGAGACAGCGTCAAGACTGGCCAACGGCCTGGGTTCGGTGCCCCGGTACGGCGGCTGCGTGCAGTCTCTGCCACAAGACGTCTAATCGAATTGTTGTCCGCCGGCGTGCTGGTGCTTGGTGCAGCTCCGGCGTGCGCGCTGGCAACCACGCCGGCGATGGCCGCAAGCCCGGCTCAGCCGGCCCATGTCGCTCCCGCCACCGTCGTACTGGCGCCCGGCGCGGGCTACCGGAGTGACGGCGGCTCGTCGTCGGTCCACTCGCTACAGCGTCGTCTGGCGCGAGTCGGCTACAACCCGGGGCCGATCGACGGTCGTTACGGGCCCCTGACCGAGGAGGCGGTGGTCCGCTTCCAGACCGCGCGGGATCTACCCGTCGACGGAATCGCCGGTGCGATCACGCTCAGCGCACTGCGCGGCCCCTCCGGTGTGTATCCGGGCATGGGTTATCGCAGCGCTGGCTCCCGGCGCGTCCGCGTCGTGCAGCGTGAGCTGGCCCGCGCGGGTTACGCGCCAGGGCCGATCGACGGTCGCTATGGCCCGCGGACCGAACAGGCCGTGGCTGATTTCGAGGTCGCTAACGGCCTCCGGGTCGACGGCCTCGCCGACCCAACGGTCCTCGCCCGTCTCAGGGCCTTGGCGCGGGCGCGGTCAACGCGCGCGGCGTCGGGCGTCCGGCAACCGGCTCGGCCCGCCAGCGGGCAGCCGGCTCGGCCCCTCAGCGGGCAGCCGGCTCAGCCGGCCACCGGGCACCCGGCTCGGCCCGCCACCGGGCACCCGGCTCTGCCTCCGCGGCAAACGCCGACGGCGGCGGCATGGACTCCGCTGCGGCGTGCGGATCGGTCGACCGATCCGGCCGCTCTGATCGCGCTGGGCATCGCGCTGGCGATTGTGATGGGGCTGGCGACGTCGTGGACCGTCGCCCGCGGTCGTCGTAAGCGCTACGCGGAGCAGCTGAGCGCCGCGATCGCGGCGCACCAGCGGGCAGATGAGATCCGCTACGGCGCGATCCTGCGGCGAGCGCGAGCCGGCGCATCTGCCGTATCCAAATGGCGCCAGCGCCCCGTCGCCATCGCGCATGAACGCGACGAGGAGGGACAGCGATGAGCGCCCGCATCGACCACCGGGAGCGTTCGGTGCTGGACGCGTCGTCGGGGGACGGCGATGGGCGCATGCGCGTGCTCATCGCCGATCCCGACGGGCTCGCTCGGCGGATGATCCGAACTGCTCTGTACGACCTCGACCGGGTCGCGATCGTGCTCAGCACCGGCGACGCACAGGAGGCGCTCGAGTTCGCGCGCTACTACCGACCGACGGTCATGATCATCGACACCACGCTCGTCGGCGCCGGCGCCGAGCTGGTCGCCACGGTGCTGGCCATGGCGCCCGAGACGCGGGTCGTCACGATCTCGATCGACGATGATCGCGCGGCAATCGCGGCGTTGCGGGCTGGCGCCGTCGGCCACATCGAGAAGGACGTCGTTCCGAAGGACCTCGCGCGCCTCGTCATCCGAGCGGCGGAAGGGGAGGCGATCGTGCCGCAGCGGCTGCTCATGCCGCTGCTCGATCTCGTGCGCGAGGTCCCGGACGCTGGCTGGCGGCCGCTGCAGAGTCGCCTGACCACCCGTGAGTGGCAAATCATCGAGCTCATCGCCGAGGGGGCCAGCACCCAGCGGATCGCCGAGCGGCTCGTGCTCTCGCCGAGCACCGTGTACACCCACGTCAAAAGCCTGTTGCGCAAGCTCGGTGTGCACTCGCGCCGCGACGCTGTGGCCGCCGCGGAGCGCCTGCGCAGAGAGGAGGCTCAGTCGAGAAAACCCCCCTGTGGGACGCCAGCAAACTCATCGGCGTAGGAACGGTGAGGTGGGCAGGCTGAAGTTGGCAAGGTGACGGCACAGAAGTCGAAGACCTTGACCCTCGGGAGCACCACTTCGCTGCCGTCGGCTACTCCTCCGCGACGGCGAAGCCCGAGAAGGGAGCACAAGGTGGCGAGGTGGCCACGGACTGGCCACCTGGCTGCCTTCCGGCCGACTAGTGGCTCCGGCCGGGCACGATCGTTCCGGCGTTGTTCACGAACGCCTGACCAGGCGCGCCGGAGACCGACACGGTCAGCGCGCCGGTCAGCGCCGAGCCGGTCGCTGGAACCGCCACCGACTTCCCGAACAGGCCGGCGGCCACCCGCCAGGCGACGACGTGGCGACCCGGGGTGACGGCGGTGAGCGCCCAGTCGAACCTGGCCCTCGCTCCCGGCGCCAGAGCGTGACCGAGCTGCCACGTGTTGACCCCCGAGCTCACCGCTCCACCGGGGCCGCCGTTGCCCGTCGGCCCGTTGTCACAGCCGGTGGAGCACGGCCCGGGAGCGCGGTCGACGATCCATACCTGGCGCGAGGGGTTGGCCTCGTAGGGAGATGGGTTGAGCTCGGCGAAGGGCTGGACGCTCGTGCCCTCGCCGCCGGGCGCCGGGTAGCGGCAGGTTACGTTGCAGATGGTCACCGCGACGTTGGGGATCGCGGTGCGGCCCGGGTTGCGCACGGTGATCACCAGATGAGTGTGCTCCGCGAGCGCCTGCGAGGCCGGGAAGGTTGCGCTCAACACCTGCAGGGGGAACGTGCCGCTCGGCTCGGTGGCGTCGAGGCGGGTGCCTCCGCAGCCCGCGACGCCGAGCGCCGTCACGAGCGCGCCGACGAGGGCATACGTGCTCTTGCTGCTGTTCACCGCGGGGCCGAACATACCAGCGCGACTCGCTGCGGCGACGGTTTCGGGTGGTCTTCGCCAACACCCTCACGTAGGCTTACCGGCGGCCGCGGCGCTCCGCGGCATCGCGGACACGGGAGACTCGGAGTTTGGTCAGAGCAGTCGCCGATCGCGCTTATACGCCGGCCAAGAGCCTCCTCGAGGAGATCGGCAACATGATGGTGCTGACCGGCAAGACGCTGGTCTCCGCCGTGCGGCCGCCGTATCCCTACGGCGGCGAGTTCGCCAGCCAGTTCATGTTCGCGCTGAAGTTGTGCTGGTTCCCCTTGCTGGTTTCGACGGTGGCCTTCGGGTACGGCGCTCCGGGGCTCCAGGCGGCCAACTTCCTGGTCCTGTTCGGGGCGCTCGATCGACTGGGCGGCTTCTTCGTGCTGTCCTCGATCCGCGAGTTCGCCCCGTTCGTGGACGCGATCGTGCTGGCCGGCGTGGCCGGCACGGCGATCACGGCTGACCTCGGCGCTCGCAAGATCCGCGAGGAGCTCGATGCCCTTCAGGTCCTCGGCGTCGACCCGATCAAGAATCTGGTCGTGCCGCGCTTCCTGGCCCTGATGCTGTGCACCGGCCTGTTCGACATCTACGCCCTCATCTTCGGCATCTTCGGCGGCATCCTGGCCACGCTCGTCAATCACGAGCCGCTCGGCCCGTTCTGGGCCACGTTCTTCAACAACGCCTCCACCACCGACCTATGGGGGTCGGTGGTGAAGACGACAATCTTCGGCGCGATCATCGCGATCGTTTGCTGTTACAAGGGCATGACCGCGTCGGGCGGCGCCGAGGGCGTCGGCCGCGCGGTCAACCAGGCGGTGGTGATCGCATTCCTGGGCATCTTCGCCTTCAACTACGCGTTCACGCAGACGCTGCTGGCCACGCACCCCGAAATCACCTCGATCGTCAAGTGAGCTGATGGACGGCCTTCTCGCCACTCCGCGCGGCTGGGTCGAGTCCTTCGGGGCGATCGTCAAGTTCACCTCGCGCGTGGTCAGGGAGGTCCTCACGCTGCGCGTGATGCGTTTCTTCGGAGAGGCGCTGCGCCAGTCGGGCATCCTGATCGTCTCCTCGACACTGGTCATCTGGGGCCTCGTGTTCATCATCGGCTTGGAGTGCGGCGTCGAGGGCGCGTACTTCGACCGGGCCAATGGCGTGCCCGCGTACGCCGGGGTGTTCTCGGCCTGGTGTGACCTGCGCGAGCTAGTCCCTTACGGCTTTGGCTACATGATGGCCGCCAAGGTGGGCACCGGCCTGGTGGCCGAGCTCGGCTCGATGCGGATCTCCGACGAGATCGACGCCCTCGAGGTGATGGGGATCAGCGGCATCACCTTCCTGTGCGCGACCCGGCTGCTTGCCTCGTGGCTGGTTCTGCCGTTCGTCTACCTGTGCTCGATCGGCGCGGGCTTCGTGGCCAGCTACATCGTGGTGGTCCAGCAGATCGGAGACGTCTCTTCAGGAGGCTTCTTTCTCATCTTCTGGCAGTTCCAGAATCCGCCCGACCTCTTATTCAGCTTGATGAAGGCAATGGCGATGGCCACGGTCATCGTTCTGGTCGGCTGCTATTACGGCTACAACGCAAGCGGGGGGCCGGTCGGCGTCGGCACCGCCACCGCGAAGTCGATGGTGCTTAACATCGTCTCCGTGCACCTAATCGGAATGATCGGCACGCAACTCTTCTGGGGCGCGAATCCACGAGCGCCGATCGGGGGCTGAGATGCCGGCCGAACCAGACAACTCCCGCGCCGAGAACCAGCCGGCGCCGGACCCGCGCTCGCGCGTGTCGGTGGTCGACGAACAGCCCCCGCGTCCAGCGCCGCCCCCGGGCGCCGATGAGGGTGACTACAGGTATCACACCTACAAGGTGTATCCGTCGGGCCGCCCGGACGCGGTCGAGTTTGTCGACACATACAAGTCCTTCGGCCGGGCGCGGGTGCTTCGCGGCCTCAACATGGCCCTGCCCGAGGGGATGGTCTCGATGATCCTCGGACCGTCAGGCACCGGGAAGTCGGTCTGCATCAAGCACATGGTGGGGCTCCTGTATCCCGACCGCGGAGACGTGCTCGTTCACGGCGAGTCGGTCCCGAACATGTCCGACGACGACCTCTTCGAGATGCGCAAGAAGTTCGGCTTGCTGTTTCAGGACGGAGCGCTGTTCGGCTCGATGAACCTGTTCGACAACGTCGCCTTCCCGTTGCGCCAGCACACCGAGAAGGGCGAAGACGAGATCGTCGAGATCGTCGAGCGTCGCCTCACCGAGGTTGGCCTCGCCGAGGCGCGCGAGAAGATGCCGAACGAGCTCTCGGGCGGGATGCGCAAGCGGGCCGGGTTCGCCCGGGCGCTAGTGCTGGAGCCGGACATCGTGCTGTTCGACGAGCCGGACTCGGGCCTCGATCCGGTGAGGACCGCGCTGCTCGGCGAGCTGATCCTCGAGATCCATCGCGACATGATGGACGACGCCAAGGCGAAGGGAAAGGTGCACCTGCCGACCTTCGCGGTCATCACCCACGACATCATGAGCGCCCGGCGGGTGGCCGACTACATCAACGTGCTGTGGAAGGGCCGGATCGTCGAGGCCGGGCCCGCCGAGGACATGCTGAACTCCGAGAATCCGTTCATCCGCCAGTTCCTCGCCGGTGAGTCCCAGGGTCCGCTGAACATGGATTAGCAGCCGCCGCAAAGGCACTGAAAAGGCGGTAGCCAACAGGCCCTCGGCTACCTGGTTCGGTCCTGGCGCGCAGCAGCGCGCGCCTGTCGGGCCGAGGGCGACGGCGCCACCGAGGACCAGGCCGGCCTGTACCCTGAGCGCCGATGAAGGTGCTGGCGAGGCTGGAGCGGATCGTCGCGGTCAGCTTGCGCCGGCCGGCGGTCGTCTTGGCGGTAATCGTCGCGCTCGCCGTGGCCGGGGCCGTGCTGTCGCTGCACCTCGCGCCGAGCGCGGCCAGCAGCACGTTCGTGTCGAGCTCGTCGGCAAGCTACCGGGCGACCGCCGACGATCAGCGCCACTTCGGCGCCGATCCGGTGGTCATCCTGATCCGCGAATCGCTGCCCAACCTGGTCGAGACCAAGGACCTCGCTACGGTCAGCCAGCTCGAGGCGTGCCTTGCCGGTCAGACGCTCGTGGCCAGCCAGAGCCTCGGCTCGTTCACTCCCGCGAGCGCCACGGCGGCGCAACCCTATGGCGGGCGGAGCAGCCCGTGCGGGCACCTGATGCGGGCCAAGCCGGTCCAGGTCGTCTACGGCCCGGGCACCTTCCTGAATCGCGCAGTGGCGGCCGTCAACACCGAAGTGCAGGCAATGATGAGCTCGGCTCGGCAGGCGGTCCAGACGGCGGGCGCGGACGCCTACCGACTCGGGCTCGGCCGCGGCCTCCCTCGCGGGCAGGCGATCGCCGCCGGCAACGCCGCCGCGGCGCTCGAGCAGCAGCAGCAACTCGAGAACCTCGCCCAGACCTACCTCGAGTCCGGCATCACGGGCACGCCGCGGATCGACGATCCGCAGTTCATCCCCCAGATCGTCTTCGACCAGACGCGCGGCGTGAACCAGCCGAAGGCGAGGTTCGCCTACCTGTTCCCGACGGCCGAATCGGCGCTGATACAGGTTCGCCTGAAATCCTCGCTTACGAGCGCCCAACAGGCCCAAGCGATCAACTGGATCCGCCAGGCGGTGAGGATGCCGATGTTTCGCTCCGCCTACGGAGGCAGGTACACCGTCACCGGCGAACCGGTGGTGGTGAACGACCTCGCCTCGGAACTCAGCGGATCGGTCGCCGGCCTCGTCGTGGCCGCGCTCGCGGTGATGGCGTGCGCGCTGCTGCTCGTGTTCCGCAGCCGCCTGCGCCTGCTGCCGCTGGCGCTGGCGATGGCCACCGCGGCGATCACCTTCGGGATCCTTGCCGGGCTTCGCGGATCGCTGACCATGGCCTCGCTCGCGGTGCTGCCAATCCTGATCGGGCTGTCGGTCGACTATGCGATCCAGTTCCAGTCCCGCGTGCAGGAGGCGCGGGCGGAGTCGATCGGGACGCGCGAGGCCGTCACCCGCGGCGCCCGGGCCGGGGCACCGGCGATTGCCACCGCGGCCGCAGCCACCGCCACCGGCTTCCTCGCGCTCCTGCTGTCCCCGGTGCCGATGGTGCGCGGTTTCGGCCTGCTGCTCGTTCTCGGGATCGCAGTCGCCGTGCTCTGCACGCTGACCGCGGGCTCGGCGGCGCTTGTGATCGGCGAACGCGACGGGGGAGTGGTCGGCGCGTCGCTGCGCGGCGCCGGCGAGATCCTCGCTGAGGCCGCTCGCCGCGCCGACGCGACGCGGCGGCGCCGGTTGGCCGCGAGGCGCCCGCGCCGGGTAGCGACGACGCGCCTGCGCCGGGTGGCAACGACGCGCCGGCGCCGGTTTGCCGCGACGCGCCGGCGCGGCGGCATGGGCATGCGCGTGCTCCACCGCTCGCTCGCCTCGCCGGGGCGTGTGATCGCCCTCGGCGCGCTGCTCGCGGGGCTGGGCTGGCTGGCCGATACGCAAACCTCCGTGCAGTCGGACGTCACCAGGCTGGTGCCGGCGAGCATGCCGGCGCTGCGCGACCTGCGGACGCTCGAGAACGCGACCCGGGTATCCGGCGAGATCGACGTGACCGTCCGCGCCGGAGACGTGGCCACGCCGAAGACGATCGCCTGGATGATCGCTTATGAGCAGAAGCTCCTCCGGCACTACGGATATGTCGAGACGAAGGGCTGCACCGCCGCGACGCTGTGCCCGGCGCTCTCGCTGCCCGATCTGTTCTCCGCCGGCTCGCCGAGCGCTCAGGGCGCGTCCCCGTCCCTCGGGCAGTCGTCGATCGAAGCTCTCCTGCGCGCCGTCCCAAGCTACTTCTCGCAGGCCGTGATCACTCCTGACCGCCGGGAGGCCTCGCTGGCCTTCGGGATCCGGCTGATGCCGCTGGGCCGCCAGCAGCGCGTGGTCGACTACATGCGCTCGCAGCTGCATCCCCCCAGCGGAGTGCAGGCGCAGCTGGCCGGCCTCCCGGTGCTGGCGGCGCAGGCCAACGCCGTCCTCGCCTCCTCGGGCCGTAGGCTGCTCACGCAGCTCGTCGCGCTGCTCGCGGTGGCGGCCGTGCTCCTCGCCCTGCTGCGCAGCCGGAGGCGGGCGATCGTGCCGCTCGTCCCGATCGTCCTGGCCACCGGCTGGTCGGCGCTGATCGTCTTCCTGATCGGGATCCCGCTGAACCCGATGTCGGCGAGCCTCGGCTCGCTGGTGATCGCCATATCCACCGAGTTCAGCGTGCTGTTGTCAGAGCGCTTCGGCCAGGAGCGGGCCGCCGGCTACGAGCTGCGGGAGGCGCTCGCACGAACCTACCGCCACACCGGGACGCCGGTGCTGGCCTCTGGGCTCACCGCGATCGCCGGCTTCGGCGTGCTGGTCGTCTCGAACGTCACGATGCTGCGTGACTTCGGCTTCGTCACCCTCGTCGACCTCGCGGTGTCCCTGGCCGGCGTGCTCTTCCTCCTGCCCGCGGTGCTCGCGCTCGCCGAGCATGGCGACGTGGCGGAGCGCGCTCGTCAGCGGATGCGCCGGGCGGGCGGCGCGATGCGGCCGCGGCGCCGGCGCGCCCGCGTTGCGTGAACGCCGAGCGCCCTCCGCACCGCCTCTCGGTCCTCGACCCCCGCCCCTACCGGTGGGCGATCGGCGTGTTCGGGCTCGGGCTGGTGATCGCGTTCTCGGTCTACCAGCTCACCTCTCACCGAGTGGCGACGCCGGGCGTCCCGCCCGGCGGGCGGCTTCGCTTCTTCGCGGCGCCGCTGGCGGACTCGACCCTGATCGGCGACGCCAACCTGGCGCCGCCGTGCACCCCGGCGCGGCACGACCCTCGGGCGCTCAACGTCTGTCTGCTCGCCCGCCGGGGGCCGCTGGTGCTGGCATTCTTCTCGATCAGCTCCCGCGGCTGCGAGCAACAGGTCGATGCGCTCCAGTCGGTGGCCACGAGGTACCGTGGCAGCCGGGTCCAGTTCGCCGCGGTGGCGGTGCGCGCCGGCCGTGCGCCCGTCGCGGCGCTGGCTCGCCGCCATCGCTGGGCGATCCCGGTCGCCTACGACCGCGACGGCGCGGTCGGGAGCCTCTATGACGTCGAAATCTGCCCGCTCGTCGAGCTTGCGCGGACCGGAGGCCTCGTCGCCGAGCGCCTGATCGGCAACCACTGGCGCAGCCCGGCCGCACTCGCCGAGCGGGTGGGGGCGCTGCTGCGATGAAGCGCGGGCTTGACTTCGAGGCGACGCCGGGCTTCGTCGAGCCGGCAGTGCGCGCTGAGTTCCCCGGGCTGCGTCTGCTGTGGCTCACCGTGGCGGTGAATCTGGGCACCCGCTCGCCCGCGCTCGAGCGACGGCTCGATGCTCACGCCGACCGCTACCGCGGAGCGGGTGTCGTCGCCATGCGCACGCTGCCGATTCCGCATGCCTATCGAGCGTTCTTCCGCCACGTCGGGCTCGACCCCGACGTGACGCGCATCCCGACCGAGCAGGCGGCGGTGGAGCGTCTTCTCCAGGGCGCCTTCGCCTCGCGCGACGCACTGCGCGACGCGCTGCTGCTCGGCCTGCTCGAGACCGGCGTGCCGGTGTGGGCGCTCGACGGCGATCGCGTTGCTCCCGGCGGCCTGGGAATCCGGATGACCGCCGAGGCGGAAGCGCTCGCTTCCGGCGGCGCGCTGCCGGCCGGCCGGCTCGTGGTCGCGGACGCCGCCCACATTCACGCGCCGCTGTTCGGCGAGGTGGCCGCCGCGCACCGGCCCGGTCCGCGCACCCGCCGCGTCGCGCTGTTCGCGGTCGGCGTCGACGGCGTGCCGTCGATCCACCTGGAGGAGGCGCTGTGGGTGTGTGTCGAGGCCCTCGGGCCGGGATGACGTCGAGTTCGTGACGGCTCTGGCGCGGGGCGGCCCCGGGCGCCTGCGCGAGCCGCCAGATCGGCGGGAGCGCCCCGAGGGCGATGGTAAGCTCCGCGTTCGCCTCTGCCGGAGGAGGAGTGATGGAGCTTCAGGAGCTGGACATCGTCGCCGAGCCGGTCCTCGTCGAAGACCCCGAGCTGGCCGCGCGCCGATCGCTCCGCGCCCAGATCGCCCGACTCGAGGGTCAGCTGGCCGAGGCGCTCGTGACGAGCTTCGCGCAAAGCATCGAGGGGCTCGAGCCCACCAGCTGCGCGCCGCGGGCGCACGCGCGGATGCTCGACCTCGGCGAGCTCGAGTGTGTCCGCGATGAGCTCGCCGAGCGCGTGCACGCGTCTCGCGCGAGGATCGCCGAAGCGGCCGAGGCCCAGGCCGCCAGCCGCATCCGCCTCGAGCAGATGCGGCTCGAGCCGGGGCGGCATCGGTTCACGCGCGTTTCCTGCCGTGAGCTCGGCGAGCGGGGATGCGGCGTCTGGGAGGTCAGGCCGCGCCTGGGCCTGATCGGAATGCTGATGGGCTGGTGGCAGCTCAAGCTGTCATCCGGCTGTCCGTTAGCGCGGGGTCGCGAGCTCCGCTCGCGACCCCCCTGATCCACCCCTGACCCGGCGATGCGCGAACTGCTCCGGACCGGTGCGGGCGCAGCCCTCGTCGTGCTGATCATGTTCATCGGGAGCCTCGTCCTGTGGATCGGAACGCCGCTGCTGTGGCTGTGGGTGGGTTCGCAGATCCAAGGCGCCACCGACTCGCTGGGGGCGGGGCTAGCGGCGATGTTCGTCGGAGTGGTGGCGACGATCGCCGTTCTCGCCGCGCTGCTGGCCAAGCTGAGCAACACCTACCGCGCGAACTGCGTCGCCCGCGGGCTGAACGACCCCGGCCACCTCGTGCTCGAGGGCGTGCTCGTCGTCAGCGCCGGGGTCACCGTGGCCGGCTTCGTGATCTGGTTCTTGTTCTTCGCCGGCGCGAGCCCGGCGCCGGTGGGCATCCAGATCTAGTTTCTAGCGCCTCGCCGGCGGAGCGCCCGGGCCGGCGGGGCCCCGCACCACCGCGAAGGCGGCTCGGGACCCCCCGACCCGAACGCTAAGCTCGCGCCAGCTCCAGCTCTCGCGGGAGCGAGGACTCGAGCTGACAGGCCAGGAGCCGCCGCTGGCGCTCGGTCAGGGCGCCGAGGGCTTTGGTCTCCGCGATGTGGTGCCTGGAGAGGAACTTCCGGCACCGGGTGCTGCCCCAGCGCCGCTGGCTCGTGAGGACGTCTCCGATCGCCCAACTGCCGGCCTCCAAGGGGGGGTCGAGGAGGACCTCGGCGACCGAAACGTCGCCGCCGGCTATCCGCCGCTTCAGGTCCGCACGCGCGAGCCGGATCGCGTTGGCTCGCTCCAGCGCTCGCAGTCGCTGCGGCGCCGGGGTGATCGTGGCGGTGTGCTGCATTTTTTAGCCATTCTCCTGCGTCCGTCCGACGGGAACGGAGTCGTGATTTATGGTTCCACGGAGCAACGAAGCGTCCAGAGTCGCCCGGTGGTTTTGCTGCTCTATTGGCGCGAGAGGCCCCGCAGGAACCCGGCTCACGTCACCATGCATCGCTCGCTTCGGTCGCAACCTGCTCGGAATTTGGCCTACGCGGGCGACCTCTCCGATGCCACAGACCGTAGAACAACGGCTGGATAACAGCAACGTCACAGACCGCTCTAGGTGCGCTTAGAGCGTGTTTTTTATGTCATTTCTGTAACGGTCTGAGCGAGCGCTCGCTCAGGCTGCGGACGCGCCCTCTGGCAGCGCCCCGTGCTCGGCTTCGAAGCTGCGCTTCGCGCCTGCGAACGCCTCGAGCGCTCGGTCGAGCGTGCTCGCGTCATGCGTGGCCATGACACTCGTGCGCAGCAGCGCTCCCGCCGGGGGAACGGCGGGATGGATCATCACGTTGACGTACACGCCGGCGTCGTAGAGCAGCTTCCAGAGGAAGACCGCCTTCCAGTCGTCGCCGACGACGACGGGTACCACTGGCGTCACGACCTCGGTGCCGTCGGCGAGCCGAGTCGGCTCAACGACCTTGAAGCCGAGCTCGCTCAGCCCCCGGTGCAGGTAGCGCGCGTTGTCGAGCACCCGCGCGAACAGCCGCGGGCCCTCCTCGGAGCGGCAGATCCGCACCGCCGTGAGCGCGGCGCCGACCGCGGCCGGGACGGCTGAGGCGGTGAAGATGAACGGACGGGCCTGGATCCGCAGGAACTCGATCACCTCGGACGGCCCGGCGATCACTCCGCCGCACGAGGCCAGCGACTTCGAGAACGTGGCCATCCGCAAGTCGACGCGGTCCTCGACCCCGAGCAGCTCACAGCTCCCGGCTCCGCGCGTCCCGAGAACGCCGAGCGCGTGCGCCTCGTCGACCATCACGCGGGCGCCGAACCGAGCGGCCAGGTCACAGATCTCGGGGAGCGGGGAGACGTCGCCCTCGGTCGAGAACACACCGTCGACGACGATCAGGATGCCGCCGCCGTCCTGCGCCGCCTTCTCCAACGTGCGCTCCAGCCGGTCGATCCGGTTGTGGCGAAACGCCCGCAGCTTGGCGCGCGAGAGGATCACGCCGTCGAGGATCGACGCGTGGTCTCCGGAATCGGCGATCACCGTGTCGCTCGGGCCGAGGATCGTCCCGAGCGTGCCAACGTTCGCCTGATGGCCGGTCGTGAACACCAGCGCCGCCTCAGCGCCGAGCCACTCGGCCAGCTCGCGCTCGAGCTCCAGGTGGAGGTCGAGGGTCCCGTTCAGGAAGCGCGAGCCCGTGATCCCCGTCCCGTAGCGGTTCAGGGCCTCGAGCGCGCCCGCCTTCACCCGCTCGTCGCCGGTGAGGCCTAGGTAGTTGTTCGAGCCGAGCATGATCCGGCGCCTGCCCTCCATCTCGACCACGGGAAGCGTCGGCCCTTCGAGGACGCGGAAGTACGGCACGAGGCCGAGCTCCCTTGCGGCCTTCAGCTGGGCGACCCGCTCGTGCTCACGGGCCTTGGCGAAGACGTCGATCGGAGTCGGCGGCGCGGCGGCAGGCAAAGAAGAGCCGGCATCGGACGCGCTCATTGCTCCTATCGTAACGAGCGGGGCGGCGGCGTCGCCCGCGACTCCGGCACCTTTGCACGCGACCGCGAGCGATGTCACCATGTCCGGCGTGGTCACCGACGATAACGCCATGACCGAACCGCCCGAGGCGGAGACCATCGACGGTCTCCCGGTGCTGGCAGAGGTACGGCCGATCGAGCAGCGGGTTGCCGCCGGCCTGCCGATGGCCCAGGCGGCGGCCGCGGCGGCAACCGGTTTTCTCGCCGGCGCGGCCGCGATCGCGCTGCTCAGGTGGCTCGGCGCCCGCAAGCCCGCGCTCCCGGCCAGGGGGGCGCCCCGCCGAGCGGCCGAACTGCTGCCGGTCGTCGGAACCAGAACGTTCCTGATCGACATCCACCTGATCGGCAAGACCGGGGAGTGACCGCCGGCGGCGGCGCTGTCGCGGGAGGCGCGGGTTCGCAGGCGGTTGAGCTGCGGGTGGAAGTTCGCCCGCGCTGGGTGTTCCGGCTCCCGCGCCGTAGCGGCCGCGACGGCCTCACGCGCGTGCGGGGCGGCGTGGTCCACCGCCTGCTCGAGGCCGGCACCGGCACGGGCGAGCAGCCGGTGCTCGTACGGGTGGCCCAGCCGTCGGCCGAGTGCGTGCTGTTCGCGGCCCGCGGGCCGAGCCTGAGCGCGGGCGAGTGGGGAATCGAGCGAATGCGCGGGGCGCTCGGTGTCGATCAGGATCTCCGCCGCTTCCACGAGCGATTCCGCTTCGATCCGCTGATCGGCCGCGCTGTGCGCGCCGATCCGGGACTGCGGGTGACGGGCAAGCCCGATCCGTTCGAGGCGCTGACGTGGGCGATCTGCGAGCAGCTGATCGAGTCCGGGCGCGCGGCGGCGATCGAACGCCGGATCGTGGTCAGGCTCGGTTCGAGCTGCCCGCTCACCGGGCTGCGAGCGCCCCCCGGCGCCGTCGTGCTCGCGCGCCAGGCGCCGGCGCTTCTGGCCTCGCTCGACCTTTCCGCGGGGCGGGCAACGCTCCTGGTCAAGGTCGCCCGCGAGGTCGCGGCGGGGCGGATCGATCTCCACGATCCCGATCACGAGCGCGGCTGGCGCCGACTGCGCGCGATCCGGGGCATCGGCAGCTGGACGGTTCAGATGCTCGGTCTCACCGGTCAAGGGCGGCTCGACCAGCTTCCCGCGGGCGACGTCGGCTACATGAAGCTGGTCGGCCGATTACTGACCGGCGAGCCCAACGCGCGCGCCACCGAGGCGGAGGTGGGCGAGTTCTTCGCGCCGTATCACCCGTGGGCCGGGCTCGCCGGCGCGTACGCGCTGCGCGGCGCGCTCGCGGGCGCCGGCGCGCGGATGGCCGGGTGAGCGGATGGCGGGTGAGCGGATGGCCGGGTGAGCGGATGGCCGGGTGGAGCGGGGCCTCGCTGCGCTCGGCGTCCGTGGGGCCGTCCGGGCCCGTCCGGACGCGCTGCCGGCGGTTCCGCCCGGCGGCTGGCGCCTCAGCGCGCGGCCTTCGATGGCGGCCCGGGGAGGGTCGGTTTGCCGGGTGTGCGCAGTGAAGAGTGGGGGAAACAACCACAACCTGCGTCGTCGGCGGCAAACGCCCCGCGCAGCGCGCCCCCAGTCAGCCGGGGACGAGCTCGAACTCGAGCGCCTCCCAGGGCGCTTCGGCGAGCGCCTCGCGCAGTGCCTCGTCGCTCTCGTAGCGTCCCCGCAACCGCCGGCCCTCGCAGCGGACGCTGAACGCCGGGCGCCGCAACGGCCAGGGCTCGAGCCGCAGGCGGAAGTCGCCGCCGGCCGGGATCAGCTCGAGCTCGACCGGCTCGCCGGTGGTCGGGACGTCGTGGGCCGTGGTCGGAGCCCAGTCGAGGCAGAGCGCGAGCGACAGGAAATCCCAGGTCCACAGCAGCTGGTGATTTCGCTCGAGCAGTTCGGGCGCGGCCGCCAGCGAGGACTGAAGCCGCGCCTCGAACGCGCGCTGCCCGTCCAGGTAGGCGCGCACCGCATCGGCCTCCTCGGCGGCGAGCTCCGCCCGAGTGCGCCGGCGCTGCAGGCGCGAGCCGTGGCGTGAGGCCAGCAGCGCCGCGTAGCGGCTCTGCATGAGGAGCCGCTCCGGTCCCTCGCGCCATTGCCGCAGGTGGAGGGCCACCGGCATCTCGGTGAACGCGAACGGCAGGCCGGTGGCGGGATTGCGCTCGGGGGCGGCGTCCCACGGGCCCATGCCGAGGTCGTGCTGCTCGGCGGCCAGGCACACCTCCGCGTGGGGCTCGACCGCTCCGAAGCGCTCGTTGCCCCACGCCCGCGCGAGCTGACCGGACAGCCACGCGTGCGAGGGCTGCGCGATTGCGATCACCCCGTCGTCCACCTCGCGCAGCAGCATCCCTACACCCCCTGGCCCGCCAGCACCTGATTCGTCGACGCGTCGACGACGGCGTTCGGGTTCGAGATCAGGTGGTGGCTCAGCATCCACTCACCGTAGGCGTTCCACTGCGACTGGTCCTGCCACCCCCACGGGTTGCTCGAGTTGGCGGGAAAGAAGGACGAGAGGGTCGCGTGCACGCTCGCCAGCTGCAGCTTCGGGTCGAGCCCCGGGTTCTGGCGGACCAGGTTCGCCACCGCCGCCTGCGGGCCCCGGCGCACGGACTGATAGCCGCGGGCGAGCGCCTGCACGAAGCGGCGGATCTCGTCGGCGTGGGCGCTCAATGTGCTGGCCCGGACCGCGACGACGAGCTCGTCGTAGGTCGGGACGCCGACCTGGTCCATGCGGATCACATTCGGATGCTTGCCCATCTGCTCGAGCTGAATCGCCTCGTAGTTCCAGTAGGCGCCGAGGGTCGCGTCCACTCGCCGCGAGAGCATCGCCGGCAGGAGGTCGGAGCCGACGTTGACTTCCTGGACCGAGGCAGCCGGGACGCCGGCGTGGGCGAGGATCGTGCTCAGGTACGCGTGCTGGTAGGCGATGCCCGCGTCGCCGACCCGCTTGCCCTCGAGCTGGGCGGGCGTGTGGATGTGCGCGGAGCCGAGCGAGACGATCGAGGTGAGCGGCTGCTGCACCAACGCGGCGATCGAGACCACGGGGAGGTTCTGGTCGCGGGCGAGCAGCAGCTCGGGCTCGTAGGTGATCGCGAGGTCGACCTTGCCGGCCGCGACCAGCTTGAGCGGCGCGGCAGGATCGGACGGGACCTGGACGTGGACGTTCAGTCCCGCTTGCCTGAAATAGCCGCCTGCCAGCGCCTGGTAGATCCCGACGTGATCGGCGTTGGGAAACCAGTCGAGCATCAGCGTGAGCGACTGGGTCGGGGCGGAGGCGGCGGGGGTGACCGTTTCCTTCTGCTCTCCGCAGGCCGCGAGGGCGAGCGCGAGGACGAGCGCGGCCGCGGCCACGGTCAGCTTGGTTCTCATCGGGGGTGTTCTCCTGGTGTTTCGTAGGCCCATGGCAGCGCCAGCCGCTCGGCGGCGCTGAGCAGCGCGAACAGCGCGATTGCGAATGCGGACAGGATCGCCACCGCCGCGTACGCCCGCGCGGTCAGAAGCTGCGCGATCGCCTGCTGGAAGACGAAGCCGAGACCGGCGTTGGACCCGGCCTGCTCGGCGAACACGGCGCCGATCACCGCGACCACCACGGCGATCTTCGCTCCGGTGAAGAGGCCCGGGAGCGCCGCGGGAAGCTCCACGTGACGAAAGATCCGCGCTCGCGAGGCATCGAAGGTGCGCATCAGCTTGATCAGCTCGGGATCGACGGCCGCGAGCCCGGCCAGGGTTGTGACCACGATCGAGAAGAACGACACGAGCGCGATCACGACCAGCTTGGGCAGGATCCCGAAGCCGAGCCACAGCACGAACAGCGGCGCGACCATCGGGATCGGGACGGTCTGCGAGGCGACCAGCAGCGGATACACGGCGGGGCGCAGGGTGCGGCGCGAGAAGTGCAGCGCAACCGCGAGCGCAAATGCCGCCGTGGCGGCGACGAGGATGCCGAGCACGATCTCCTCGGCGGTGACGAGGAAGTTCCGCCACAGGAGCGCGCGATCGATGTAGAGCGCATGCGCGACGGCGTGCGGCGCCGGCAGGATCAGCGGATCGGCGCCGCCAAGGTCGACGTACGCCTCCCAGGCGCCGGCGAGGAGGGCGAGCAGCACGATCGCGCGGACGGCCACGCGCTTCACCGCTCCACCCCCAGTGCGGATAGCGCGCGGTCGCGCAGTTCGACCACGGACGGGTCGGTGGCGTGACGGGGCCGGGGGAGGGTGACGTCGATGGCCGCGACCGCCCGCCCCGGCCGAGGCGACATGACGACGACCTGGTCGGCGAGCACGATCGCCTCCTCGACGTCGTGGGTGACGAGGACCACGGTGCGCGGCTCGGCGGCGAGTACGCGGGCGAGCCAGCCGTGCATCTCGTGCCGCGTGATCGCATCGAGGGCGGCGAACGGCTCGTCGAGCGCGAGCACCGGCTTGCCCGCGAGCAGCGAGCGCAGGAGCGAGACCCGCTGGCGCATACCCCCGGACAGATGGGCCGGGCGGGTGTCGCGGAAGTCGCCGAGTCCGAAGCGCTCGAGCCACGGAGCGGCCTGAGCCCGCGCTTGGCGGCGCGGCGTGCCGGCGACCCGCAGGGCCAGCGAGGCGTTGTCGAGCGCGCTCAGCCACGGCAGCAGGAGGTCCCGCTGGGGCATCAGCGCGGCGGGTTCGGAGTCCACCCGCCCGCAGTCGGGGCGCTGAAGGCCGCAGATCAGCTCGAGCAGCGTGCTCTTCCCGCATCCGCTCGGGCCGACGACGGCGACCATCTCGCCGGCGCGGGCATGCAGCGACATGCCCTCGAGTGCGGCAAGCACGCCGCGGCGGGTCTGGAACCGGCGAGTCACGTTCTCGACCGAGAGACCGACCGCGCCGTGAAGATCGAAAGGCTCCTTCACGGGAGCCTGGACCATTTCTTCGCTCCCTTCGCGGGCATTACCCCACAGGTTCGAAGGGTCAGCGCCGGGCCGCCTTCCGGCAATGGGCGCTATCTCAGCCGGCCTTCCCGCCAGCCCCCCTGGGAATCAAGGTGCCAGCGAATGCTACCGGGTGCGGATGCGATGGCGCCGTCGGCGGCCGGCGGGGCGCCGGCGAACCTTCGTCGCGACGGAATGCCTACCGCCCGGCGCGCTCCGCGAACTGGTGAGCCGCTTCGGCGAGTCGGCGGCGAACGTCTCGGCGTCGCGGTCGATCTGACGGATCAGTCCGCTGAGCGTGCGACCGGACCCGAGCTCGAGGAAGGTGTCGCACCCCTCGCGCCGGAGCGTCCGCACGCACTCGACCCACAGGACCGGGCTGGCGATCTGGGCGATCCGCGCGTACCGGACCGCGGCTGCGGTGCGCGTGACCTCGCCGGTGGCGTTGGCGACCAGCGGGGTCTCGGGGTCGCGCCAGCCGACCCCGCCATCGCCTCCTCCATCGCGCGCCTGATCGGCTGCATCAGCTCGCTGTGGAAGGCGGCGCCGACGTTCAGCCGCGTCGCCTGCCGGGCGCCGGCCTGCTCGGCCAGTTCGATCAGCCGTGCCACGGCGGCCTCCTCGCCGGAACAGACGATCTGCGCCGGGGGTGTTCAGGTTCGCCGGCGCCACCGTCCCCAGTGCGGCGGCCTCCGCGCACAGGTCCCGGATCCGTTCGATGTCGAGGCCGACGATCGCGGCCATCGCGCCGGGTCGCTCGGACTGGGTGTCGGCCATCAGCCGCCCTGCCCGCGCCGGGCCACCAGCTGCATCCCGTCCGGCAACCCCGGCCACAATCCTAGCGCCCTCGGCCACAACCCCTAGGCGGCAGGTCGTGGCGAATTTTGTCGGTATAGCCGGACTTTTTCGCCACGGCCCGTCCGCGCGGCTCGGACTCCCGGCCTCGTGGCACGGCCCGCTCGCATCCGGCCCGCCACAGCGGGCCGCCCACTATGAGAGCACCGGACACGACGGCCGCGGTGTACTCGCCGAGGCTGTGCCCGGCCACGAAATCGGGCCGCAGGCCAATGCGCCCGCGCGACGTCGAGAACTGCGAGCGACGTCGCGAACAGCGCCGGCTGCCCGACCTCGGTCGCGATCAACCGTTCGATCGGCCCTTTCAGGCAGAGCCGGCGGATCTCGAGCCCGATGCTTCATCGGCGTGGCGCAGGTAGCGCTCGAGGACCTCAGGCGCGGCCTCGAGCGGGTCGGCGCCCATCCCCACCTTCCGGGAGCCCTGGCCGGGAAACACGAATGCGGTCTTACTCACGTTGTGGCCCCCTGTCTCGAGAAGATGAGAAGGGCTAAATTGACCGAATGCCGGTCTACGTCGACGATGTGCAGATTCCGTGGCGCGGTCGGCGCTGGTCGCACATGGTTGCCGACAGCGCCGAGGAGCTCCATGAGGCGGCGCGGGCGCTGGGGATCCCGCGCACCGCCGCGCAGTCACGTGGACTAACGCTGCACTATGACCTGCCCGACGAGCGGCGCGATCGCGCGATCGCGCTCGGCGTCGCGGAGCCGATTCACTGGCGTGAGCTTGCCCGCCGGCGCAGGACTATGGCCCGCGGCGCCCGCGCCGGCGCCTGAGCCGGGGCACCGGGATTCCGGCCAGCCCGACTCCGCCGGCCGCGCGAGACAGCGTGTGCCGCTGCTCAGGCGGGCCGCTGCTCAGGCGGGCCGCTGCTCCGGCGGGCCGCTGCTCAGGCCGGATCATCGCCGGACGGCGGGGCGACTGACCGCCAGGCGCCGCCCTCGAACACGAGCCGAACCGGCTCGGAGTCATCGTGCACGAACAGCCGCGCCTCTCTGCCCGCGAAGTCGACCTCGAGGCGCAGCGCCAGGCTGGCCACGCTCGGAAGCGCCCCGAACCGGGCCGGCGGCTCATCCACCGCCGCATCACCGTCCGTCCGCGTGACCGGGGTCGGCTCGAGGACTCCGCTCGGCTGTGACTTCGAGCTCGCCGGCGGCAGCTCGCGGACGACCAACCCGGTCTGGCCGACCTCGATCGTGTCGCCCAGCCGGAGCTCCCGTGGCGCGGAGAGGCGCTCACCGTTGACGAACGTCCCGTTGGTCGAGCCGAGGTCCTCGATCGTGCAGCGGCCGTTCGCACCGCGCGTCAGGCGAGCGTGCACGCGCGAGATCTCCTCATCGTCGGCGAGCCGTCCCGGGGGATCGGCGTGGCGACCGATGACGAGCTCATCGGCGACGACGAGCGACATACCGACGGCCTTGCCCGAGACCACGTCGAGGCGTGCGAGCGACGCGTTCATGCACGGACTCTAACGGCCCGGAAGCGCGGCGGAAGCCGGACCAGAACGGCGAGGCCCCCGGAGACGCTGACGGTTATGCCGTGCGCGGCCGTACCGAGATCCGGACGTCGACCAGCGCGCACAGGCGCATGGCGTCGTCGCGGAACTCGTGCGACCAGAGCCATTCGCGGTCGTCGTGATGGCGGCAGCGCGCGGAGACGTGAACGGTGCCGTCGGTCACGGGACGGAGGAAATGCGCGAAGTTGCTGAGTCCGGACACCGTCGTGGCCTCACGCCAGACGGCGCTCGCGGTCGCGAGCGACGCGATCGTCTCGGCGACCGCCGAGTAGATACCGCCGTGGAGCAGCCCGAGCGGCTGCTTGAGGTCATCGCGAACGGCGAAGTGCACGGTCGCCGCCTCGGGCGTCAGCTCCTCCCACTGCAGCCCGAGGAATCCCTCGAACGTGGACTCCAGCGGAAGCAGCGGCGCGGGCAAGGTGTCGCTGTCCCACGGCCAATCAGTCATCGCACGAGGTACGGCTTGCTGAACGCCTCGCTTGACCGCACGATTGGGAGACTATAGGATGGCGGACGTAAGTCAAATGTCATATCTCAGCAAGCAACGGCGCCAGACCTGGATGCGATAGGTCGTTCCGCTCATGGACGAGATCGGCATCCGGGTGCCGGCGCGCTTCGACGCTGACCGCGCGAGTATGTCATCGACTGTCCGGTTCCCCTGCAGACCCGGAGGGGTGGCCGCTAGGCTCTCGCGCGGATGCTCGCTGATCAGCTCAGACGGCGCTCCGTCGGCTCTCCCGCCGCGCGCTCGCTGCTGCTGACGGTCCTCGGCGAGTACGTCCTCCCACGCACCGGCGAGGTGTGGCAGGAGACTCTCGTTGCCGCGCTGTCGTCGCTCGGCTACACCGAGCAGGCGACCCGCCAGGCGCTCTCCCGCAGCACCCGCGATGGTTGGCTGCGGACTGAGCGGCGCGGGCGCCGGTCCCGGATCGCCCTCACCGGCGCCAGCCGCCGGCTGCTGGCCGCCGGCGCCGAGCGCATCTACTCGTTCGGGCGACCGTGGGACTGGGACGGGCGGTGGCTGATCGTCATCCTCCGCGTCCCCGAGCACCGGCGAGCGGTCCGCCACCAGCTTCGCTCTCAACTGGCATGGGCCGGGCTGGGATCACTCGGAGGCGGCGTGTGGCTCACCCCGCATGTGCAGCGCGAGGCCGAGCTGACGGCGGCCATCGAGGAGGAGCCGGATGCTGAGGCGCGGTCGTTCGTGGCCGAGCTCGGCGCGCTGGGCGACCCGCACGAGCTGATCGCCGAGGCGTGGGACCTCGACGTCGTCCGTGACCAGTACGTCGCCTTCGTCGAGGACTTCGCGCGGCTGCGCCCGTCCACGCCGCAGGCCTGTTTCCGCCAGCAGACTCTGCTCGTGCACGCGTGGCGAAGGTTTCCGTTCCTCGATCCCGACCTGCCGGCCACGCTGCTGCCCCGCGACTGGCCACGTGACCGCGCCTACGCGCTGTTCGCCCAGCGCCACGAGCGCTGGGCGGCCGGCGCGCGTGCCTTCTTCAACGCGCTCGATACGCGCGTCGACCTCGAGCCGCGCGCGGCCTGACTGCTGCGAGCCTGGCTGCGCCGCGGCGGCGAGCGCCGCCGACGCTCGACACCGAACTGCACAGCGCTGCCACGTCCCTGGCTGGAGGGTCGCCAACGCGGGTAGAGTGGCCTCCGCTGGTCCACCTTGAGCCGAGGAGCTGGTAATGCTCGATTGCACTTATCGTGTCCAGATTCCGCATCGAACCGGGCAGCTCGCCGCGGTCATGACGGCGATCGCCAAGGGAGATGGACTGATCGGCGACGTGGTCACGGTGTCGGTCGGTCCGGAGCACTCGATCCGGGAGATCACCGTCGAGGTGCGGGACATCGATCAGGCGGGACAGATCGCGGCGCTGGTCGACCAGCTCGAGGGTGCGCGCGTCGTCTGGCATCAGGATCGCGCGATGCTCCGCCACGAGGGCGGCAAGCTCATGATCGACGCCATCCACCCCATCCAGACCGTCCAGCAGATGCGCGACGTGTACACCCCGGGAGTGGCCCGGGTGTGCCGGGCGATCGCCGACCGTCCGCATCTGGCCAGCCAGTACACGATGATCTCGCGCAGCGTCGCGATCTGCACCAACGGCACGCGGGTCCTCGGGCTCGGCAACATCGGGCCGGTCGCCTCGATGCCCGTCATGGAGGGCAAGGCGGTGTTCTACCGGCAGTTCGCCGGCCTCTCCGCCATGCCGATCCTGATCGACGCCGAGGACGTCGACACCTTCGTCGAGACGGTGATCCGGATCGCCCCGACGTTCGGCGGCATCCACCTGGAGGACATCGCGACGCCGGGATGCTTCGAGATCGAGGAGCGTCTGATCGACGCGCTCGTGCAGCCGGTGATGCACGACGACGTCCACGGGACGGCGGTCGTCGGCGTCGCCGCCGCGATCGTGGCCTGCCGTCACGCCGGAATCGAATTGGCCGGCGCCACCGTCGGCCAGCTCGGGCTCGGCGCGGCCGGGGTCGGGATCGGCGCTCTGATGGTCGATGCTGGCGTCTATCGCGTCCTCGGCTTCGATCCCCAGCCGGCCTCGCACCAGCGAGCGATCGATAGCGGGATCGAGCTCGCCGACATGGACACGGTCGTGCAGGAGGCCGACGTGCTCGTCGCGACCACCGGCCGCCCCGGGCTGATCGCCCCGGACATGGTGCAACCCGGCCAGGTGATCCTCGCGCTGACCAATCCCGATCCCGAGATCGCGCCCGAGGAGGCCCGCGCCGCCGGAGCCGCGTTCGCCGCCGACGGCCGGAGCGTCAACAACGTGCTCGGGTTCCCGGGCATCTTCCGCGGTGCGCTCGCGGCCGGCGCGAAGAGAATCACGCGGGAGATGAAGCTCGCCGCCGCGCGCACCCTCGCGGGCCTGACGAAGGGCGACGAGTTGGTCCCCGACCCGCTCGATCAGGGCGTGCATGACGCGGTGGCGCAGTCAGTGCGAGAGGCCGCCGACCAAAGCGGCGTCTCGCGGCCGGAGATCGCCACGCCGGTGCTCTGACGCCTGTGATGGGGCTCGCTTGCTCGGCGTCCAGCCGGAATGCGATGAAGGAGGTAGGCCCGGGCTTTCGGGCGGCGGTTGTGGTCGCCCGGGGGAGGTGGTCGGTCCTCCGTGTCGAGCGGCGTTGGTGAAGCGCGCGCGGGTCGGGCCGCGCGGCCGGCCATTCTGATAGGAGGACCGACCTTGGTCTGACGGTACGCCCTGGGCGGGGTCCAACACTGCTCGAGTTGTCGTGAGGAGGTCGGTTGTGCTTCAAGTGGGCTGAGTCGCAGGCGGGTCGATGTGTGCGCGGATCTCTGAGGCCGGCGAGTTGGTGGGCCAGTTTCGGGCGCCGGTGGATCGGGATGGTCTGCGCGGCGTGGTTCGGCGGGTGGGGGTGTATGGCGAGCCGGTGGGGCGGTGATCGAGTCGATGAAACGGCGCCCAATTCGTGCACGACGAGCTGACCGGGCTGGGCTGGGTGGTGTTGATCGCCGACGCGCAGAAGGTCAAGGGGCTGGCGCGGTTGGCGTACAAGACCGACAAGGTTGACGTGCGCGCGTTGGCCGAGCTGTCCTGGCGGGACCTTGAGGGCGACGGCTCGGGTTGGTCTGGTCAGGACGATTGGGAGTGGCTGGCGTAGCTGCTCGAGGAAGCTCACTATGACGTGCATCTCGCGCACCCGGTCCCCATGCGGGCGATCGCCGTGGCACGGGTCGAGACCGACGCGATCGACGCCAAGACGCTCGCGCACCTGCTCCGCGCGGGGTTTCTGCCCGAGTCGTACATCGCGCCTCGGGAGTTGCGATCTGCGTGAGTTGCTGCGCCACCGCGCGACCTTGACGCGGATGCGCTCGGCGGTCAAAAGCCCGGTGCACGCGATTTTGGCCAAGCACGGCATCACCAACCAGCATTCCGACCTGTTCGGCAACGGCGGCCGCGAGTTCCTCACCACGCTGGCGCTGCGAGACGCGCCCCGCCGCCGGCTGGACAGCCTGATCGCGCTGATCTGCGACTTCGACCGCGGGATCGAGACCACGACTACGGAGATCGAGCAGCGCCCCACGGTCGATGACCGCGTCGACGTGCTCGCCCAGATCCGCGGCGTGGGGCGCTACACGGCGATGCTGATCATATACATCCACCGCTTCCCGTCCGCCCGGCACCTGTGCTCCCGGGCCGGGCTGGCCCCAAGTGTGCGCTCCTCCGACGGGAAGTACGCCTCGGGGAAGATCGCCAAGGTCGCGATCGCCCGCGAGATCCTGACCTGGCCTACTACGGACTACGCGACGGAGAGATCCGTTGCCTAGCGCGCCGCAGCCGCGCGAGCGCGAAAGAGAAGCTGGCGTCCGGCGCATGAGCAGACCGCCGCGTGCTCACCGCAGCAAGGCTTGCGCCCACGACCACGGCGCGATGCGCACGCGCGGGCGAGCTCGACGTTTGTCATGGCCTCGCTGACACAGGACGGCCGCCCGCTTGATTGAGCCCCCGAGCACCGCGCAACACTCTGGTCCGCCCCGCGCGACCGGATGGATGACTGGAGCAAAGTCCCCAGCCGAAGCGAAACCGGCGCCCTACCCCACAACCAC
>JAFAXX010000183.1 GCA_019240655.1 Solirubrobacterales bacterium | reverse complement strand
CGGCACGCGGCACCAGCTGCGGCGGCGATCCAGCGAGATCGAAGAGCTCGACGAGGTTGTAGTGTTTGTGGCGATCGGGGTCGGTCGACGGGTCGTAACCGCCGTCGGAGACGTAGATGCGGCTGCCGTCGGCGGTGAGCGCCAGGCCGTAGAACAGCGCCGGCGCGCGCGCGTCGGAGCTGGTGCGCTCGTAGTCGACGTTGGCGACGATGGGCTGCGACGGATCGGCCGCTTGCGTGTCGACGATGCGCAGGTGCTCGTCGCCGTACGCGCCGTCGGTGACGACGACGTAGCGCTCGCTGTCCTGCGGCAGCACGCGCAGCTGCAGCGGGAAGCCGCCGGTGGTCAGGACCGTCCCCGCCGGCGTGATCTTGCGACCGTCGGGCAGGATGGCGCTCGACCCGTCGGCCGAGCGCCCGGCCGGGGCGGTGGCGTCGGCCGACGGCGTCATCGCCGCGCTCACTCGCACCGAGACATGGCCGGACTATGCCAGCGAGATCGGGCGCTTCACCCCGCTGCGGCGCTCCGAGCTCCTCGGCCAGACCTTCGAGATCGAGGTGGCCGCCGGGACCGCGGCGGGACGACCCATGTTCCAGCGCGGCTACGTCACGATCACGCGGCTCGTCACCCCAGCCGAACCGGATGAGCTCGCGCGGTACTTCGACGCGCTCGAGGACGGCCTGGCTCGCTACGGCCGCGGCGAACCGCGCGCGGTCCCCGAGGGCGGAGAGCCGATCGTGGGCTTCGACCTGACCACACACGAGGGTCATTTCATGGGCCGAGGCCACAACCGGCTGATCCTCTACCGCCACGACGGCCGCACCTGGGTGCGCGCGGCCGGGACCTGGGATCCGATGCCATGGCACCTGGAGCAGGTGTACCGCCTGGCCGGACGCGCCGCCCAGCACGCGTTCTGGGGCGAGTTCGGAATGGAACGACAGAGCATGCTGCATCAGCTCGCACTGGCGACAGCGTGAACGCGCGCGGGCCGTCGGGTGGCCCAGGCTCGGAATGGATTCACGTCGCCTCCAGCACTTCCTCGTGGCCTTCCGGCACGGCAGCCGCGGGCCGGCGCTGAGCTGCACATCAGCCAGCCCGGGCTGAGCAAGAGCACTCGCCAGCTCGAAGGGCAAGCCGGTCGAGCTCGGAGCGTTGCTCGAGTATCCGTGGCTGACCCCTCCCGCGCAGTTCTGGCTCGACGCGCTCGATCGCGCCTTCATCTCCACCGGACTCGCCCCGCCGGTGCCGAACGTGGTCATCACCTCGGCTCGGTGATCCTCGGCCTGCTCGCGCGCAACGGGCTAAGTGGAGGCCTCGTACGTGGCGGCCGCCGCCGATCCCGGCGCCCGACCCGGCGCGGCACGGGAGCCACCACGCGGGTGAGCAAGCGGGAAGATGTGTGGCATGTCCGACGCGTCGCGTCCCTCCGGATGGCTGCCGCAGGCCGAGTTCGAGGCGATCTTCCGCCGGGTGCCGCGGCTGTGCGTCGAGGTGGTGATCGCGACGCCGGACCGGGGCGTGCTACTGGCCCGGCGGGACATCCCGCCGAACATCGGCGCGTGGCACATCCCCGGGGGCACGGTGCTGTTCGCCGAGCCGGTGGTCGAGGCGGTCAAGCGGGTGGCGCGCGGCGAGCTCGGACTCGAGGTCGGGGTGGGTGAGCTGCTCGGCTACATCGAGTACCCGAGCCACTACAACAACGGGCTCGACTCGCCCGTCGGGCTGGCGTTCGCCACCGAGGTGGCGGGCGACCCTCGGCTACCCGAAGGCTGCGCCTGGTTTCGCCGCCTTCCGGACGGTCTCTACGAGGAGCAGCGCGAGTTCCTCACCCGCCGGCTCGGGTTCCCCTCGTAGGGTTCGGGGCCTCGCTCCGCTCGGCGTCCGTGGGGCCGGCCAACCGCACGCCCGGTTTCGCGTTTCGCTCGGTCTCTCGGGTCGTGCTCTCGGCCCGCGCCTCAGCCCGCGGCCTTCGGCCGCAGCCCGGGAAGGCGGTTTTCCCGGTACCGGACAGTGAAGGGTGCGGGAACGACCACAACTTGAAACCCCAGACGGGCCGCTGATTCACGTTGTGGTTGCGGGACGACAGTAGCGTGACAGAGCGCCAGCCGGCGGGCCGCTTTTTTGCGCTGTGGTCGACCTGGCGCCCACTCACCCACCCTCCACTGTTCAATTCGAGGCAGTCCAACCGACACGGCTGCGGCCGAAGGCCGAGGGTTGAGGCGCCAGCCCGCCGCCAGAACGCAGGGTGTTTCCGATCGGTGGAGGTAACTGCTGCTGGACAGTAAGGGATGGCGGAGCGGCGCCGGGCAACCACAGCGTGAAAAGCGGCCTGTCTCGCAGGCGCTGATTCACATTGTGGCTGTTACACGACCACAACGTGCACCCGCTCGGGCCGGCGTTGCGAGCCCGTTCACGTTGTGGTTCTCCGGGCGCCCGCGTCGCCTAGGCCTGGGGGCGCACGGCTCGGAGCGCGGGGCTCGCACCGACGGCCTGCGCCAGCTCGGCCAGCGCCGCGCCTTGGAGCGCGGCGAGTTCGGCAAACTTCTCGAGCAGCCGTCCTTCGGCGTCGAACCCCTCGCCCGGTACGTACAGGCCCGGCGTCACGACGTGGGCGGCGAAGAACCCGGAGAGGACGCTGCGTAGCGGATCGAGCCCAAGGAAGTGGTGCCAACTAGCTCCCGTGCCCACGATCGCCACGGCGTGACCCGTGATGGGTGCTGAGCTCTCCCCCCACATTCCGCGGGGCAGACGGTCGAGCAGCGCCTTCAGCGGCGCCGCGTACGAGGCTCGGTACATCGGCGAGGAGAAGACGAAGGCGTCCGCGCCGTCGAGCGAGGCCAGCGCGGGGTCCACGCCGTCGGCCAGGGTCACGACCTCTGTGTCGAACACCGACGGCAAACCGGCGAGGACGCCCGAGACCGCCGCGGCCGTCTTCCCGCGCCCGGTCGGCGAGCCGTCCACGGCGATGACACGCACGCGATCCGCTCCGCGGGGTCAGCGGCGGACGCCGTCGCCCGCCACGGCGGCGGGCAGGCCGCTGGGCAGCGTCGCGCTGACCCGCCTCCACGTGCTGAGGATGTGACAGGAGAGGATGTCCTTGGCGCGCTCGACGTCGCCGCGCTTTAGCGCCCGCAGGATCTGGCGGTGTTCCTTGCCGGCCTCCTCGGCGCGGTGGACGCCCTCCGAACGACGCAAGTAGCGCTCGACCTGTCCGACCAGCCGTTCGACGATCGTCATCGCGACGGGCGAGCCGGACGGAGAAAGCAGAGCGTGATGGAAGCGGCGGTTGAGCTCGAGCCACTGCGCGTGCTCGGTCTCTCGATGCACCCCGTCCATCGCGTCGCAGAGGTCGCCCAGCGTCTTCAGGTCATCTTCGGTCAGATGCGGAGCCGCCCGCTCGAGCATGAAGCACTCGAGCAGGGCGCGGATCTCGAAGATCTCGGCGCCCCGCTCACGGTTGAGCCCGATCACCGTGGCCCGGCGGTGCGCCTCGGCGCTCACCAGTCCCTCCGCCTGAAGCCGGCGCAGGGCCTCGCGGATCGGCACGCGGGAGACGTGGAAGTGCTGGGCCAGTTCGACCTGGTTGAGCTCCTCGCCATCCTCGAACTGGCCGGACACGATGGCCTGGCGAAGAGCGTCGGCCACGTGGTCAGAAGCGGTCTGCCGGTCCGCGAGCGATGGCAAGTCAGTGAGCGGCATCTGTCAACAGCATACATTAGCCAACGCCTCGGACGCTCTCCCCGGCGCCGGTCGACGGCCTCTACCTGTGCGTCGCCGCGACCTGGCCGGGCGCCGGCGTGGGGGCCGGGTCCGGGTATCTGCTCGGCAAGCGGCTGACCGGTTGACTCGGCGTCCTCTAGCGCGCGTCACCGGTTCCGGCGTGGGTGATTTCGCGCGGGCGGTTGCGGGTAGAGCGCCGGCAATCGTCCACCGCAGATCAAAGGGAGGGATTTATGGCCGGAGAAGCTGGCCAGGTAACCGGCACGAAGGACAAGGATT
>JAFAXX010000082.1 GCA_019240655.1 Solirubrobacterales bacterium | reverse complement strand
GGCCGACATGGCGCGCTCCAAGCACGACACCGCCACGGCGCGCTGGGCGACCAACCTGGCCGACCGCCTGCGCCGCCAGTTCGAGGCCACGTGGTGGGACCCCGCCGTGGCGCAGTACGCGGACTCGCTGATCGACCCCGGAAACGTGCAGTCGTTCCAGAAGCACTGGATCGGCCAGGTGCCGATGGAGGCGGAGCTCACCTCGGGCACGCAGGTCGTTCCCGGCGTGGCGAGCCGCGCGCACGGCGCCACCGCGCTCGCCGGTCGCGAGAACGCCTGCTTCAGCGGCCAGCGGCCGGGGAGCCTCGGGCTGTTCCACACCAGCTGCGGCGGCGGCGCCGACGGCAAGGGCGACTTCGAGATCTTCTCGCTGACCACCTCGATCCAGGCGGTCGGCGAGGGCAACTACGGTCGGCTCGGGCCGGGCCAACAGCGGCGCTACACCGACGCCAACGCCGAGACGATGTTCTCCGAGCCCGCCACCGGCGGCACGCCGGATGAGCAGCCGGGAGCGATGCCCGAGATCTTCCCCTCGGCGCCTCAGGGCAACCCGGCGGCAGGGATCCCGCCGAACATCGACCGCTGCTGGACCTGCCGCTCGTCGGTCATGCAGGCGTGGGGCAACTACGGCACGGCGTGGTCGGTCGTCCACCAGCAGCTCGGCGTGCGGCCGTTCCTCGGCTGGGGCGCGCTCCAGGTCGTCCCCCAGGTCCCCGCCGGACAGCCCAGCGTGGCCGGCTCGAACATCCGCCTCGGCGCCGGCTCGCTCGCCGTGTTCGCCTCGCACGCCGGCCGCCGGTACGCGACGACGGTGCGGACCACGGGCCTACACCTGCGCTCGCTCGCGATCGGCCACACGCTTCCGGCCGGCGCACGCCTCGGCACGGTGCGGCTCGACGGGCGGGTGCCGCGTCACGTCACCGCACGGTTGACCAACCGCGGGCTCGAGGTGACCGTCCGGGCGCGGGGCCCCGGGCCACACACGCTGGTCGTGACCATCGCTTAGGTTGGGCCGCGCTGCGCGCGGCGTCCGTGGGGCCGGGCATCCGGACGCCGGGGTGATGCACACGCCCCCGGCTGGCGCCGCGGGCGGGGGATCGGCTGTCGCGCCCGGACCCGCCGTTCACCGGCCGCCACGCGCGCGCAGGCCAAGCTGCGGCGGGCGGGCGCGGAGGCTGGCCGCCCACGCCGCCGCGATCGCCGCACCGCCGAGCGCGAACACCAGCCACGGCACGGTGGCGGCAGAGCTCACCCCGCCGCCGGCGGTGAGGACAGGGGCCGGGAGCGGGTGGCCCGCGGCGGCGGCCAGCCGCTGGACGGCGCTCAGCGTGGCCGGGCCGAGCCGGGACCCCGGGGCGGTGAGGGCGTCCACGGCGCGCGCGGCCGCCGGCGTGACGTCGTCGACGCCGTAGCCGTTCGGCATGACCACGAGCAGCGGCCCGGGAGCGACGAGCGAGAGCTCCTGGCCGAGGAACCGCGCGTAGGTGGCCGGCTGGCGCCACAGCTCGGTGACCGAGCCGAGGTCGCTCGCGCTAGCGATCACCGCCGCGCGGAGCCGATAACCCCGGCGCTGCGCCGCCGCCAGCAGGGCCGCGAGCTCCGCCTGGCCCCGCGGCGGGACGCCGGCATCCTGGGATAGGAACAGCGGCTGGGAGGCGAGGACGTCGCTGGCCGGGTCACCGTCGGCGCGAGCGGCAGCCGGCGCCGACAGCCCGGCGAGAAGGAGGGCGGCCACGCCGACGAGGGCGACCAGGCGCCGGCGGCCGAGTGAGCGGCCGCGTTCGGTGGGCGTAGAGTCCTTGGAGTTGCTGACCACGGTCAATCGCTGCCGCGCCTCGCGGGGAGGCCTAGAGTCTATGAGCCGCCGACGGGCCCGAGCGGCGGCGGTGGCGTGCGTGCTGGCGGCGTGGGTGGCGTTTCCCGGTGGCGCGCTGGCGCACGGGCCGGTGGCGCCGATCGCCTCGAGCTATCTGGCCCGAGTGGGCACGGTCCCGGACGGCCTGCAGGCCAAGGTGCTCGACGGCGATCAGCGGATGTGGCTGCGGGTGGCGCCGGGCGCGCCGGTGGTGGTGGTGCTCGACTACCGCGGCGCCCCGTATCTTCGTTTCTCTCGCGCGGGGGTGGAGGTCAATCGCCGCTCGGCGATGTACTTCCTCAATCAGACCCCGGCCGAGCTGCCGCCGGGCGGCCTGACCGCGGGGACGCCGCCCGTGTGGCAGCCGGTTAGCGGCGGCGACGCCTACAGCTGGCATGACGGCCGCTTGCACGCGCTGGCCAGCGTGGCGCTGGCCCCGGGTGCGTCGTACGCCGGCCGGTGGACGATTCCGCTGCGGCTGGGCGGCCGGGCGAGCGCGATCACCGGCGGGCTGTGGCACGCGGGCGCGCCGTCGATCGTGTGGTTCTGGCCGATCGTGGTGCTCCTGGCCTGCGTCCTCGCGGGACGGCGGCTCCGCCGTCCGGGGCTCGACGCTCGGCTCGCCCGCGTCCTCGCCCTCGCCGCGCTGGCCGCGATCGCCACGGCCGGGGTGGCTCGCGAGCTCCACGGACGACCAACCGTCTCGGTCGTGCAACTGGGCACGCTGGCGGTGGTCACGGCGTTCGTGGCGTGGGGACTGCGACGAGTGCTGTTCGAGCGTCCCGGTTACTTCTCGTACTTCGCCATCGCCTTCGTCGCGATCTGGCAGGGCGGCGAGCTCGTCCCGACCCTACTCGAGGGATACGTGCTCGCGGCGGTGCCCGCGTTCGTGGCCCGAGCGGCGGCGGTGATCGCGCTCGCCGGCGGGGCGGGGCTGCTGCTCCTGATCTTCCGGGTCGCCGACGAGACGGCGGAGGAGACGCCCGCCGGCGACCGCGCCGCGGGCAAGCGCCGCGAGCCGGCCACGGCGCCCAAGTCGCTTGCCTGACCGAGCCTCAGCGGTGCCGGGCCGCGCGAGGCGGACGACCGCGGCCGCTGGCGCCGCCGCGACGCTCGCCTCCCGGCTCGCCGCGGTCGTAGTCCTGGCCGGCTGCGGGGCGGCCGCGAGCGTCTCGGCGCCGCCGGGGATACCCCGGCGGCTCGTGCTCGAGGCCCGCCCGATCGGACGCGGACCGCGGTTTCATCCGCCGGCCCGCGGTCCGGTGATCGGGCGCTGTGGCGATCGGCTCGGGCGCCGCGCAGGCGCCCACGTCGAGGTGTTCGCGGCCAACCGGGTAGTGGTCGTCGCCGCCGGGATCGGCACCCGGCCGCCACGGACGTTCAGCGCGGGGCGAATCGTCGGCGCCGCCTGCTTCGGCGCTGTGGTGACCACCGAGCCCACCGGCGTGGTGCTGCTGCGGCCCGGTGCGAAGCTCCGGCTCGCCGATCTCTTCCGGTCCTGGGGCCTGCCGCTGTCCGAAACGCGCCTGGCCGGCTTCTCCGCCGGCGCGGGCCGGCGGGTGTCGGTGTTCGTCGGCGGCCGGCGCTGGGCCGGCTCGCCCGGGGAGGTGCCGCTGCGCCGGCACGCTGAGATCGTGCTCGAGGTCGGCCCGCACGTGCCGCCGCATGCCGGCTACACGTTTCCGCCCGGCACCTGAACGCCTCCTGAGTCGCGGCCCGCGGGGGCCATCCGGCCGCCGAACGGAGGTCGGTATCGTTGACGGCAGGCATGAGCTCGACCTCTCTGGTGCGCCGCCTGCTCGTCGTCGCCGCGGTCCTCGGGCTGGCCGCAGTGCTTCCGGCGTCGGCCGCCGCGCACGCCCGGGTCAGCCCCGCGGTATCGGTACCGAACCAGCTGCAGCTCTACAGCCTGGCGGTGCCCACCGAGAAGAGCGGGCTGACCACCACGAGCATCGTCATGACCGTGCCGAGCGGCTTCGGGATCGACTCGTTCGCGCCGCCGCCCGCGGGTTGGTCGATGTCGGTCCAGCAGAGCGGATCGGGCGACAACGCGGTGGTGACCCGGGTCACCTGGAGCGGGGGCCGGACGCCGACCGGGGAGGATTCCCTGTTTCAGTTCCTCGCCCAGCCGGCGGCTGCCAAGACGTACAGCTTCCAGGTGCAGCAGACCTACTCCGACGGCTCGATCGTCAACTGGAGCGGGCCTGAGTCCTCGGACGCGCCGGCGCCGACGATCGACGTGAGCAGTTCGCTCGGCGGCGGTGGGACCTCGATCCTGACGATCGTCGCGCTGGTCGTGGGCGCGCTCGGCCTGCTCGCCGGAGGACTGGCCCTGGTCGGCGGGGCTCGCGGGCGGGCGCTGGCCTGAGCGCGTGACACCGGTCGCCACCGGCTTGGCCGGCGAGGACTAGAAGCAGCTCGTTCACTGCGACCACTCTTTCCACTCGAACGTCTTCAAGGCCACCGGAAACCGAACCTGGACGGGCTCTCCAGCCGTACGCTGCGCGCGCGGATCTGGCGCGGCGTGCTCGAGGCGGAGGCCTCTCAGCAGACGATCCGCGAGCACCGTGCGATCTACCAAGCCCTCGCCGCCCACGACCGTCCTTGGCGGAGGCCGCGGCTCTCATGCACGTGAGCACCTCCGAGCGGTGGCTACGCGACACGCTTTCGAGCCGACAGGCGATCGACCCTGAAGCCGACACCCCGGCGACCGATTAATGACGTCGCTCCACCCTCAGCGCCCCGTACCGCGCCATCCGGCTCGGGCAGGCGAGCGGCGGCAGCCCGCCGAGCGGGGGCGCCGCCGGCGTCGGATCAGCCCGCCGCCGCCGCGAGTGCTTCCGGGGTCAGCTCGTCCAGGCTGGGGACGACCAAGGCCGCCAGCGCCAGCGCATCATCCGCCGGCGGGTACTCGCGATTCGGCGCCGCGATCACCACCATCCCGGCCGCCGCCGCCGCCCGCAGGCCACTCGAGGAATCCTCCACGGCGGCGGCATGGGCGGGGTCGACGCCGAGCCTGCGCGTCGCCGCCAGGTAGACGTCGGGCGCGGGCTTTCCGCGCGCGACCTCCTCGCTCGACACCGTGGCCGCGAAGCTGCCGCTCACCCCCATCTGCTCGAGTGCGGCGTCGATGACCGGCCGGTTCGAGGACGAGGCCAGGCCCAGAGGCCACACCGCCGCCAGGCGCGTGACCGCCTCGACGGCGCCGGGGAGGAGCGGGAGCGCCCGGCGGTAGCGCTCGAGCAGCGCCGCGACCACGAGCTCGTTGATCTTTGGCGCCGCGAGCGGCACCCCGAGCTCGTCGTGCAGGTAGCGCGACCATTCCGGCGAGCTCATGCCCATCATCGCCTCAGTCGCGCCCTCGCGCCAGCTTCCCCCTTGCTCGGCCACAACCGCACGCCGGGCGGCGTCCCACACGGACTCCGAATCGAGCAACACGCCATCGAGGTCGAACACGACGGCGGCGAGCGGCGCGGGCGGGGGCACGGCGCCATCGTAGTGGCGCGTGTGTTTCGTGCGTCGCCGCAGACGGGTCCAGCGGCTCCCTGTCGGCGCAGATCGGCCCCGCGGGCCGCCGCGTCGCCCCAGACCGGCCCCGCGTCCCGCCGCCGACTAGGCTGCGCTCGAGATGCCGGTCAACCGCAGGCAGCGACAGCGCGCGGCGAGCGGCTCCACGCCGCGCTTTCAGCCGCCGGACGCCAGTGTGGCGCCGCGGTACACGGGCCCCCGCACGTTCGCCCGCCTCCCGCAGGTCGAGCTGCCGCACGATGACGTCGACGCCGCGGTGATCGGCGTGCCGTTCGACACCGCCACCAGCTTCCGCACCGGCGCGCGGTTCGGTCCTGAGGCGATCCGCTCGGCCTCCGCGCTGCTTCGTCCCTACCACCCTGAGCTCGACGTCGATGTATTCGGGACGATCTCGGCCGTCGACGGCGGCGACATCGCGATCACCCCCGGAAACGCCCGCCGCACCGCCGAGCAGATCGACGCCGCGCTGCAACCGCTGCTCCGAGCCGGGATCGTCCCGCTAGTGCTCGGCGGCGACCACTCGATCGTGCTCGGAGAGCTGCGCGCGCAGGCGGCCGTGCACGGGCCCGTGGCGCTGATCCTCCTCGACGCCCACGCCGACACCTGGGATCAGTACTACGGCGAGCGCTACTTCCACGGCACGCCGTTCCGCCGCGCGGTCGAGGAACGCCTCCTCGATCCCTCCCGCTCGGTTCTCGCCGGGATGCGCGGTCCTCTGTATGCCGCCGCCGATCTCGAGGCGCCGCGCGAGATGGGCTTCGAGGTCATCACCGGCATCGAGCTCCAGGCTATGAGCGCGGCCGAGTACGGCAAGCGCGTCCACTCGCGGGCCGGTGCGGGCCCCGCCTACCTGTCGTTCGACATCGACGTGCTCGACCCCGCGTTCGCACCGGCCACCGGCACCCCCGAGGTCTCCGGCCTGTACCCGCGCGAGGCGCTGGCTCTGCTGCGAGCGCTCGACGGGATCGACCTTCGCGGGTTCGACGTGGTTGAGGTCTCACCCCCGTACGACTCCGCCGGGCAGGTGACCGCGCTACACGCCGCCGCGGTCGCCTTCGAGCTGCTGGCGTTGCTGGCGCTCGCCCGTCGCTGAGCGCCGGCGGCGCGGTGTGGCGCGGCGACACGCCGGCCGACGGTATCGTCTGCGCCCACATGCCAAGTGAGCTTTCGCTCGGTGAGGCGGCGGCCGCGCTCGGCGTGAGCGTCGACACGCTGCGGCGCTGGGACCGCAAGGGCCACATACGGACCCGGCGTGACGAGCGTAACCGGAGGCTCGTCCCCGCGTCGGAGATCCGGCGGCTCATGCAGCGTCCGCTCCGCCACCAGACCGGCACCGAGGGATCGGCGCGCAACCGCTTCGACGGCGTGGTGCGCTCGGTCGAGGTCGACGGCGTGATGGCCCTGGTGGAAATCGAGGCCGGACCGTTCCTGATCACCGCCGCGATCACGCGCGACTCGGTCGAAGAGCTCGGACTGGCCGAGGGCGTCGGCGCGACCGCGGTCGTCAAGGCGACCTCGGTGATGGTCGAGCGGGGCGACGGCACCGGCTAGACCCTCCGACCGCTCGGCCGGCGCGCGCACGTTTTCGCAGCCGTCCGCCCGGTCGCGGGCCGGTCCGGGGCTATCGTCCACCGCATGCCCGACCCGCAGAGCTCAGCCCTGAAGGCGGTCAGCGACGCGGTGCTGGCGGTCGCCGCGAAGCTGTCGGTCGAGGAGGTGTTGCAGCGCCTCGTCGACTCGGCGCGGGAGGTCGGCGGCGCGCGCTACGCGGCGCTGGGGATCCCCGACGGCGAGGGCGGGTTTCGCCACTTCCTGGTCGCCGGGATGAGCGATCAGCTGGTGGGCGCGATGGGGCCGCTGCCGCGTACCCATGGGATGTTGGGGGCGATGCTCGAGACCCCGGATCCCTACCGCACCGACGACATCCATCGGGATCCCCGCTTCCGCGGCTGGTGGCCCCGGCAGCACCCGGACATGCGGTCCTTCCTCGGCGTGCCGATCACCTCGGGCAAGGAGATCATCGGCGCGTTCTACCTGACCGAGAAGGAGGGCGGCGGGACGTTCGATGGCGACGATCAGCGCCTCATCGAACTGCTCGCCTCACACGCCGCGGTTGCGATCACCAACGCCCGGCTGTATGAGCAGAGCCGCGAGCTGTCGATTCTCTCCGAGCGCAACCGCCTCGCGCTCGGGCTGCACGACGTGGTCAGCCAGAAGCTGTTCAGCCTAACCCTCACTGCCGAGGCGGCGGCCACGCAACTGCAGCGCGACCCTGCGGCGGCGCGCGTGCACGTGCAGCGTCTCGGGCGCCTCGCGCGTGAGGCGCTGGACGAGCTGCGCTCGCTGATCCTCGGCCTCCGGCCGCCCGAGCTCGAGCGCGACGGCCTCGAAGGAACGCTGCGCAAGGAGGTCGACATGCTCCGCGCCGTGCACGGCGTCGAGATCGAGGTTCACGCCGACGGCCCGGTGGACGGCGGCGGCGATCGCGACGCGGCGGTGCTGCGCATCGCCCACGAGGCGCTGCACAATGCGCTGCGCCACGCGAGCGCCCAGCATGTCACGGTGCGGATCGGCGAGCACGACGGCCGCCTGATCGTCGAGGTCGCCGACGACGGCATCGGCTTTCGCCCCGACCGAGCCGAGCTGCGCTCCCGACACCTCGGTCTCACCTCGATGGAGGAACGGGCGCGAGAGCTCGGCGGGGCGCTGGAGATCCGGTCGGCGCCGGGCCAGGGGACGACCGTCCGCCTGGAGGTGGCGGCGTGATCCGCGTGCTGATCGTCGACGATCACGCCGTCGTGCGCGAGGGCCTGCTGACCTTTCTCGAGCTGCAGGACGACATCGAAGTCGTCGGCGAGGCGGCTGATGGGCAGGAGGCGCTCGAACGGGCCGCGGAGCTCGCCCCCGACGTGATCCTCATGGACCTGGTGATGCCGCGCCTCGACGGCGTCGGCGCGATGCGCGAGCTGCGCGCGACGGCGCCGAGCAGCCGGGTGATCGTGCTCACCAGCTTTCTCGAGGACGAGCGGCTGCTGCCAGCGATCCAGGCCGGGGCGGCCGGATACCTGCTCAAGAACGCCGAGCCCGCCGAGCTGATCCGGGCGATCCGCGCTGCGCGGCGAGGGGAGGCGGTGATCGACCCAACCGCGGCCGCGCGACTCGTGCACGCACTCTCGGGCGGCGCGCGGACGGCGGCGGAAGCCGAGCGACTGACCGGGCGCGAGCGGGAAGTACTGCGGCTGATCGCCGCCGGCCAGTCGAACAAGCGGATCGCCCGGACCCTCGGGATCTCTGAGAAGACGGTCAAGACGCACGTGGGCCACGTCCTGGCCAAGCTCGGTGTGACCGACCGCACCCAAGCCGCGGTGCTCGCGCTCCGCGACGGGCTGCTCGCCGGCGACCGGCCCGGGTCCTAGGACCAATTACGTCTGGAAACTGGGACCGAGACGGCCCTACGGTGGCGCCATGCCCATCGCCATCGTCACCGGCGCCTCCCGCGGACTCGGCCGCGCGCTCGCGCGTGCGCTGGCCGAGCGCAGTTGGGGCCTGGTGATCGATGCTCGCGGTCTCCGCGAGCTCGAGCAGGCCGAGCGCGAGCTCGGCGCGCTCACCGAGGTCGTTGCGCTGCGCGGCGACGTGGCCGACGACGGTCACCGCCGGGCGCTCGTCGACGCCGCCGGCGAGCCAGTCGACCTGCTGGTCAACAACGCGAGCGTGCTCGGCCCGAGCCCGCAGCCGGCGCTGGCCGCCTACCCGCTTGGCGAGCTCGAACGGGTCTACGCCGTCAACGTGCTGGCCCCGCTGGCGTTGGCGCAGCTGGTGCTGCCGCGCATGCCGGACGGCGGCGCGATCATCAACCTGACCTCGGACGCAGCCGCCGAGCCGTACCCGGGATGGGGGGGCTACGGCTCCTCGAAGGCGGCGCTCGAGCAGCTCTCGCGGATCCTGGCCGCCGAGCACGAGGAGCTCCGGATCTACGCCGTCGATCCGGGCGACATGCGCACGCGGATGCACCAGGAGGCGTTCCCGGGTGAGGACATCTCCGACCGCCCGCCTCCGGAGGCCAGCGTTCCGGGCCTGCTCGCGCTGATCGAGCGCCGCCCGCCGAGCGGTCGCTACCTCGCCCGCGAGCTCGCGCGCGGCGCCAGCGAGGTGCCGTCGTGAGTACAGCGACCTTCGAGGTCCCGGCGCGGCTCGAGGCGGACCGGCCGCCCGAGGCCCGGGGTCTCGCCCGCGACGAGGTTCGCCTGCTGGTCGCTCGCCGCGCGAGCGGGTCGCTCAGCCACCTTCGCTTCCGCGACCTCCCCGGTCTCCTCACACCCGGCGACCTGCTCGTGATCAACGTCTCGGCGACGCTGCCCGCGGCGCTCCCGGCCACCAGGCCGGATGGCGAGCCGGTCCGCGTGCACGTCGCCACCCGCGTGCCCCGGCTGAACGCCAGCTGGCGGGTGGTCGAGCTGCGGGAGGCCGGCGGCGCGAGGCCCGTGCGCGGGCGCCCGGGCGAGCGGCTCCGCCTGCGCGGCGGCGCCGAGCTCGAGCTCGTTGCCCCCTACGCATCCGGCGGTCGGCTGGTCCTCGCGCGCTTCCGGGGTCGCGGACCGCTCGAGCGCTACCTGCTCCGCCACGGCGAGCCGATCCGCTACGGGTACGTGGCCGAGTGCTGGCCGCTGGCGGCCTACCAGAACGTGTACGCCGCGCGCCCGGGCAGCGCCGAGATGCCGAGCGCCGGACGGCCGTTCTCGCCGGAGCTGATCACTCGCCTGATCGCCCAGGGAGTGCTCCTGGCGCCGATCACACTGCATGCCGGGGTCTCGTCCCCGGAACGCCACGAGGCACCGGCGCCCGAATACTTCGAGGTGCCGGAGGCGACGGCCCGGCTACTCGCCACCGTTCGCGCGGGCGGTAGCCGGGTGATCGCGGTCGGCACCACCGTGGTGCGGGCGCTCGAGACAGTCGCCGAGCCGGACGGCGCGATCCGCGCGGGCGCGGGCTGGACCGGGCTCGTTATCACGCCCGAGCGCGGGTTGTGGGCGGTCGACGGGCTGATCACCGGCTGGCACGAGCCCGAAGCCTCGCATCTGCTGATGCTCGAGGCGGCGGCCGGCCGCGAGCTCCTGACCCGCTCCTACGACGCCGCGCTCGCGCACGGCTACCGGTGGCATGAGTTCGGCGACAGCCATCTGATCCTCCCGTAGCCATTGGTCTCTGCGGGGGTTGGTGCCGGGCGCGGCGCCTCGCTCGCGGCTTTCGGATCCACCCGCCCGCCCGGGCGTCCGGAGGTCAGGCCCCACGGACGCCGGGCGAAGCCCGGCCCCAACCCACCGACATCTTCACCGCCCTGGCTGATCGCGGCTCAATCTGGGTAAAGCGGGCGGCATGCCGTCGTCGGAGTCGAATCTGACCATCGCCGTCACCGGCCCGACCGGAACCTTCGGCTTCGGACTGATGCCGCTCCTGCAAGCCGACGCGCGCGTCAAGCGGATCGTCGGCATCGCCCGCCGGCCGTTCGACCCAGCCGAGCATGGGTGGACCAAGATGGAGTACCGGCGCGGCGACGTCCGTGACCCCCAGGCACTCGCCGAGGCCTTCGCCGGGGTCGACGTCGCCGTCCACCTCGCGTTCATGATCACCGGCAACGCCTCCCGTGAGACGATCCGGGAAATCAACGTGCAGGGAACGCTGAACGCGTTCCGGGCCGCCGCGAAGGCGGGCGCCCGGCGGTTCGTGTACGCCTCCTCGGTGGCCGCGTACGGCTTTCACCCCGACAACCCGGTCGGGATGACCGAGGACTGGCCGACCCGTCCGGCCGCGCGGCTGTTCTACGCCCAGGAGAAGGCCGAGCTCGAGCAGCTGCTCCGGCGGGAGGCCGAGCGCAGCCCCGAGATCGGCCTGTACCTGCTGCGGCCGCCGATCGTCCTCGGGCCGCACGCCGCCGGAGCCAAGAGCGCGCTCCCCGGGCCGATCGCCGCAACCGGACGGTGGCTGCTCGAGGTCTTCCAGCGCTCGCCTCTGCGGCCACCGGTGCTGGCGCCGAACATGCCCCTGCAGCTGATCCACGAGGCGGATGTCGGCCAGGCACTCCTCCTGTGCGCGGTGGGGGCCGGCCCGCCGGGGGCCTACAACATCGCCGGCGACGGCGTGGTGAGCGGCGCCGACGTGGCACGCGAGCTCGGCCTGACGCCGCTGCCGGTCCCGGCTCGCTTCGTCCACGCCTCCGCTCGCGCAGCCGCCTCGCTACCGGTTCTGAGCTTGCTGCCGCCGGCCGCCGAGTGGGTCGAAGCGGCGAGCCATCCGGCGATCATGGACACGACGAAAGCGCGCGAGCAGCTCGGCTGGGAGCCTCGCTACACGGCGCTCGAGACGCTCGCCGACACCGTCGCCGGCGATCGCTGAGGGAGCGGGCGCGCCCCGCCGGGCGCCCTGCCAGGCGCCGCGTGCGTGGCTCACGATCGGTGTTCGCGCAAGCCGTGCCAGTACTGGCGCGAGCACCAGCGCTCGATCCTCCAGTACGCCAGCGCCACCGCCGCCATCAGCACGGCGAATCCGGCCAATCCCCCGAACCACCCGCTGAAGACCGAGACGAGCGCCATCAGCCAGTACCACGCCGCCAGCCAGGCCAGAGGCCGCCAGGGCAGCCGCCATCGGCGCCGGCGCTCAGGCTCGGGTTCCTCCTCGGGCCCGTCCCAGCCATCGGGCTCCCATCCGCGGTCGTGAATGAGGCCGAGGACCAGCATCATAGGCGCCGGGCGTCCGCTCTTGACCGGTCGCGCGCGGCGCCCGGCACCCGAGCGTCGAGCCGTCGCCCGCCGTGGCACGCTTCAGCACTCCGGCGGCCGCGAGTCGCTCGAGCTCGGCCCGGAAGCTCCCGTAGGGGATCAGCCCCACGCGCGCCAGTGTCGGGTAACCGACCCGGTCGTAGGATCATGGGGCTCGCCGCTCACTGCGGCGGGATTTGCGCCTGGCTGAACCTCCCGGACGGCGCCGTGGGAACCGCCACGATCGAGTCCAAGGCCAACTTCCTGCGCGCCGTCCGCGACGGGGCGATCGTGGCGACATCTCGTCCCCTACACGAGGGGCGCACGCTGATCGTGGTCGAGACGGAGCTCAGCGACAAACAGCAGAGGCTCGCCGCCAAGGTCACCCAGACCCAGGCGTACCACTACCCTCGCGCGTGATCGTCGGGGGCCCGAGGGACGCGACGCGGTAAGGACCCCGGCCGCGAGCGCGCACGACAAACGCGCGGGGACGAGCCCGGTTTTCGTCCGAGATCGCTCGCCTCGGGTTTGGTTTCGACACTCGGGGGCAGTCCTGCCGTGAAATCCAACGTCAACCGGAGGAGACGCGATGCCAAAGGTGCCCCAGCGCATCACCGACGACGAGATCAAGGTGCGCCAGCTCTCGCACTACCAGTTCACCTGGGTGGCCGGCGACCCACAAAAGCCAGGGACGTTCACGCTTCAGCTGGTCCTCGACGAGGGGGCCTGGGAGGAAGTGCTGTCCGTGAGCGCCGACGATGCCGAGGTCCTTCGGGGTCTGCTAGGGACCTCGACTTCGGTCTACTTCGACATCCCACGGCGCACGCTGATGTTCGGGACGGTTGCCCCGGGCGACTGACCGGGGCCGGGCGGCTCATTGCGCGCAATGGGCCGCCCCTCACTCCCTGCCTCGCCGTTGCGAGCGCGCGAATTCGATGCAAGCTGATCCCGGTTTCGCTGATGCCGCTCGGGGTTGAGCTTGTGCGCGCCGCGATCGCCCCTCCTGGCGCAGGGCTCGCCGCGGTGGCGCGATCGGCGGCGCGCTGCTCGCCGCGGTGACGCGATCGGCGCAGTTGCGCAGTTGACGCGCTGCTAGCTTCACACTCTGTGCGCTCCGCCAGGGTGATCGCGGTGCTGCTGGCGGCAATCGCCGCGGTCGGGTGTGGAGCCGGCGCGGCGACCCGCACGGTCACCGCGGCTGCGGGGGCGCCGGCCCCGGCCGCTTGGACGCCGTACAGCCACGTGGCCAGCCCGATCGACGTGGTCGGGCCCCGTCGCGACGGCGCGCTCGTGCTGGCCGCCAACGGCCGCCTGAAGTTGCTCCACCGATCGGGCGCCCGGCAGCCGTTCGCTCCCACGTACCACTCGAATCCGGGGCTCGAGGCGTACATCGCGGTGGCGAGCGCCGGACGGCCGGGCTGCAGCTTTGGCGCCGACACCGTCTACGCGATCAGCTTTGGGTCGCCGCGGGGGGTCGTCGCGATCAGCCGGCAGGGCCGAGTGCGGCCGTTCGCGTCCATCGGCTTGCCGGGGCTCATCGACGGGATCGCATTCGACGACACCGGCCGCTTTGGCTACCGGCTGCTGGTCGCCGCCACCGCCGGCAAGCACACCGCTGTTGACGCCGTCGACTGCCACGGGGCGGTGCGATCGATCACGATGAGCGCCCACCGCGTCGAGGGCGGGATCGCGGTGGCGCCCGCGACGTTCGGCCGCTTCGCCGGCGACCTGATCGCGCCGGACGAGCTCGGCGGAGGGATCTACGCCGTCACTCCGGATGGGCGCAATCCGGAGGTGGCCGGCTCGGCGCTTCCGCACGGCGGCGACACGGGAGTCGAGAGCGAGGCGTTCCTGCCCGCGAGGCGGGGGTTCGAGGCGCTGCTCGCGGACCGCCGGACGCCGGGCAATCCGCATCCGGGTGACGACGTGCTGCTCCGCGCGAGCTCGGCCGCGCTGTTCGCCGCCGGTGCGCGGCCGGGTGATCTGCTCGTGGCCACCGAGGGCGGAGCGAAAACCGATGCCGTCCACTGCGCCAAGGGCGGCTGCGTGGTGCGCCACGTGGCGAATGGGCCGAGCATCGCCCACGCCGAGGGGCACATCGCAATCGTTCCGTAGTTCCGGCCGCCGTCGGCGGCGTGGTGCCTGGACTCAAAGCTGCTCGCGCAGGCCGGCCTCGGGCTCGACGTCGTCGAGCTACGCGTCCAACCCGGCGGCGAATGCGGCGCGGAGCGGCGCCCCGCCGGCCGAACGGAGCACCGTCCGACGCGACGGCCAGGAAGAAACACGCCCGCGGCGACGGACCTGCCCTGGAGGCCCCGTGCGACGGCTCAGCAATGGCGCGAGCACGGCTCGCCGCGCGTGGTCGGCGCCCCGGTAGTCGACGCCTGAGGAGCCCAAGGCCGTCAGACGCGCGCTGAGATGGGCCTCGCGTGGCAGCGCTCGGCCCCGGCCTTTTCGATCGGACGCTTACCCGGCCGACGTGCTGAGGTCGCGCAGCTCGATCAGACAGCCCGCGAGATCAGGGTCGTGGGGCACGAAGCCTGAGAGCCGGGCCTCTGGGGCGAGCACGTCGAGCAGCCCACGGGTGATGCCCTTGTGCAGGGCGCAGATTGCCGGCTGGTTCTCGTGCACCGCATCGCGGTAGGGACAGTTGCGCAGGCGGTAGGTGACGCCGTCTCCGCGCGCCTCGGCGGTGGGCTGGAACCCGAGCGCGCTCAGCGAGGCCTCGAACACGCGGCGGCCGGCAGCCGTCGCCTCGGGCGCAAGCTCGCGCCCGATCTCGCGTCCGGTCTGCTCGACGCCGCGCAGCGCGCCCGGGCGCGCTCGCAGCACTCGGGCAAGCCAGCGGCCGAGGTCGTGATAGGCGTGTGGGTCGCTCCGCGCGGGACGGGCGTCGGCGGAGACCGACCATGCATCCGGTGGCCTCCCGCGTCTGTCCCGGATACGGGCTCGCTGTACGAGGCCGGCGTGCTCCATCCGCTCGAGGTGGATGCGCACGCCGTTGGGATGCATCTCCAGGCGCTCCGCAAGCTCGGCGGTTCGCGCTGGCCGCTTGAGCTCTCCGAGGAGTGTGAACAGCCGCGCCCTGGTCGGCTGGGCGAGCACGTCGTCCGGGTCGGTGACGAATGGCGCGTCCACCGCGTGTTGAGTTTACCCACGGTGGTTAGGAGAACTAGGACTGACGTTGGCTCGCGGGGGATCGGGGGGGCCGCCGACGCACGCCTGATCACGAGGCCCGAGGCAGCTCCATCGCACCGCTGGTTTACAACAACGAGCGTGTGTGAACTACCCGGATACGCTTCGTCTGTCAGAGAGCCTGCAAGAGGTATGCACGGTCGCCGCGATGACCGCCACCGGTTCAACGGGATCTCGCCTCCGAAACGAAATCGAGGCTCGACGTGCTGCCCGAGGGGAGCACCGGGGTCCTGATCGCCCACCGGCTGACGACGGCGGATGGAGGCGGACCGAATCGTGCTGGTCGACGCGACCGGATCGTCGAAACCGGGGGACCCACCAACAACTCGGCGCCCGCGGCGGAGGCTACGCCTCGATGTACGCGGCTGGATCAACCGGTCCGAAGCCCAAGGCGGCATAGGGTTCTGTCGCCGTCCCTAGACAAGTGAGGAGAACAGATGCACGAGCAGGAGATGCGCGTCCACACCCCTGACGGTGAGATGACCACCGTCGTCGTCCATCCTGACGATGGCGCGCCGTTCCCGGTCGCGGTCCTGTACATGGATGCGGTCGGCTATCGCGAGCAATTGAAGGCGAACGCGCGGCGGTTCGCGGCCGACGGCTACTACTGCGTCGTGCTCGACCTGTTCTACCGCTCCGGCGAGCAGCTGACGTTCGACATGGACAAGCTGCGAGCCGGCGGATTCCAGGGCCCCGACGCGGAGCGGCTCATGAGCATCATCTCCAGCTTGACGCCCGGGATGGTGGCGAGCGACACCAGGGCGGTCCTCGAGGCGATCGGCTCAGACCCGGCGGCGAGCTCGGGCCCGAAGGTGTGTGTCGGCTACTGCATGGGGGCCCGGTTCGCGCTGCACGTGGTCTCCGCGCTCGCCGATGAGTTTGTCGCCGCGGCCGGCATCCACCCCGGCGCGCCGATCACCGACCGGCCCGACTCTCCCCACCACGACCTTCCTGGGGTTCGCGGTGAGTTGTACTTCGCGTTCGCCGAGAGCGATCGGTTCCCGCCGGAGCTGGTCGACCAGTTCCGCGACGAGCTCGAACGCAACGGGGTCAGAGGGGTGGTCGAGCGCATTCCCGGTACCGAGCACGGCTTCTCGATGGCCGACCTGCCCGTTTACCAGCGTGAGGCCGCCGAGCGGCACTTCGAGCGTACGCTCGACCTCTGGCGACGCAACCTCGCACACCAGGCGGTCAACGTGTGAAGCGCCCGCGTCCTCGACGCCGCCAGCGCCGTGGGCGGACGCCGCCGGCGCGGTGGGCGGACCTGTCGGCGCGGTGGGCGGACCTGTCGGCGCCGTGGGCGGACCTGCCGGCGCGGTGGGCGGACCTGTCGGCGCCGTGGGCGGACCTGCCGGCGCCGTGGGCGGACGCCGCGGGCGCGGTGGGAGGACCTGCCGGCGCCGTGGGCGGACCTGTCGGAAACTCATGCCCGCAGGCAATCCGGTCGGAAGGAGAAGTCTCGGCGCGGTGCCTCCGGCGCGTCCCGCGTCGCGTTCGGGAGCGCCTCGAGGCCTAACGCCACCGGTTGCGGGCCGATCACCCGAAGGTAGACTTCCGGTTCGCTTCTGTGCAGGGAGCTGTTCGGCTTTGGGAGGTCCGACATGGCTTCAGATCGCGTTCTTGTAACCGAGCGGCCACGGGATGCTGAGATCCGGCGCGAGCGCGGCCCCGGCGCGATACGGCGGCTCGCCTATGCGCTTCTGGTGTTGGAGTGCGTGGTCATCCTCGTGCCGAGCATTTACGGGCGGCTCGCGCCGAAGCTTTTCGGCGTCCCGTTCTTCTACTGGTTCCAGCTCTTGTGGATCCTGGCCGCGATGGTGATCACCGGCATCGTCTATCTGCTCACCACATTGCGCAGCACCTCCGCGCCGCCGCCGCCGGCCCCGCGGGAGAACGCTGGAGGCGTGCGGTGATCTCGGCACAGCACATCGTCCCGGCGGCGACTGGTGGACAGCACGTCATCGGTCTCGAGCTGGGGATCTTCATCGCGCTGTTTGCGTCTGTGGCCGGTATCGGATTCGTGGCCGTCCGATGGAGGCGGGCACCTTCACTCGCGAGCATCGACGAGTGGGGCCTAGGCGGCCGGCGCTTCGGCACCTTCGTCAGCTGGTTCCTCCTCGGCGGCGATCTCTATACCGCATACACGTTCATCGCCATCCCGGCGCTGCTCTACGGCGCCGGGGCGCTCGGCTTCTTCGCCGTGCCCTACACGATCATCGTCTATCCGCTCGTGTTCGCGATCATGCCGCGCCTATGGTCGGTCGCGCACCGGCACGGCGCCGCCACGCCGGCCGACTTCATCCGCGTGCGCTTTGGCTCCTCGACGCTGGCGCTGGCGGTGGCGCTCACCGGGATCGTCGCCACGATGCCTTACATCGCCCTGCAGCTGGTCGGGATCGAAGCGGTCTTGCAGAGCATGGGCCTCGCCGGGACGGGGTGGCAGAAGGACCTTCCACTGATCATCGCCTTTGCCATCCTCGCCGCCTACACGTACACGTCGGGTCTGCGGGCGCCCGCGCTCATCGCCTTCGTCAAGGACGCGCTGATCTACGTCGTCGTGATCGTGGCCGTGATTTACATCCCCAGCCGCCTCGGGGGCTACGGCCACATTTTCAGCGTGACCCAGGCGCACTTCGCCCAGCCAGCGGTCAAGAAGGCCGGTGGCTCGTTCCTCCTTCCGCCTGGAGGCGGGACGGCGTACTGGACGCTCGCGCTCGGCTCGGCCTTCGCGCTCTTCATGTACCCACACTCGATTACCGCGGTGCTCTCCACCGGCAACCGCAACGTGATCCGCCGCAACTCAGTGCTGCTGTTTCCCTACAGCTTTCTGCTCGGGTTGATCGCGCTGCTCGGGTACATGGCCATCGCCGCGCACGTGAAGGTGACGAACACGAACCTGGCCGTACCCGAGCCGTTCCAGAAGATGTTCCCGCATTGGTTCGTGGGGATAGCGTTCTCGGCCATCGCGATCGGCGCTCTGGTACCCGCAGCGATCATGTCGATTGCCGCCGCCAACCTGTTCACGCGCAACGTCTGGGTGGAGTACTTCGACCGGGACGCCACCCCGGAGCGTGAAGCCGCCGTGGCGAGGATTGTCTCGCTGCTGGTCAAGCTCGGCGCGGTGGTGTTCGTACTGACGCTGAGCGGACAGTTCTCGGTCAACCTGCAGCTGCTCGGCGGCGTCTGGATCCTGCAGACATTTCCAGCCATCGTCTCCGGTCTCTACACGCGCTTCCTCCATCGCTGGGCGCTGCTGCTCGGATGGCTGGCCGGGATGGTCACGGGAACGTTGATGGCGTATGCCGTCCCCAATCCGGCCAAGCACCAGCACCACTTCGGCGGCTCCGTCTACTCCTGGCACTACTTCGGCCTGCACTTCAAGGCCTACCACGGCTTCATCGCGCTCGTCATCAACGTGATCGTGGTGTTGGTCGCGAGCGTCGTGCTGAACGCACTCCGGGCGCCGCGAGGCGAGGACCGCACCAGGGCCCCGGACTACGAGGAGCTGACCGGTCCTCCGCTGCCTCCAGCCGAGGTCGGTGAGCCTCAGCCGGCATAGAAATCAACCGCCAACACCGCGCCAACCGGCCTCCCCCGGCCAGCGGCACCCGTCCGCCCGGAGGCGCCACCCACCGGCACGAACGGCAACGGGCCGAGCGATGCTCCCGCGCGCCGATCCCGACTCGCCCGGCTTGAGCGCGGCGCGCCGCGGTCCGACCCATCTCAAACCACCTGGCGCCACCCCCGAAAGCGAGCGCCCCACCCGCGGGGATCCGCTTGCGTTCGCGCCGGTGGGCCGATGGGGCGGGGCGTGCGGGGCTGATCGGGCGTGGCGTTGCGGCGGTTCAGGCGCGGCGGAACTTCCTGACCGCGAGCGGGACGAACACCATCAGCAGGCCACCAAGCCACGCGAGTGTCGCCAGCCCGGGCCCCAGCGCGTGCGCGTGGCCGACGGTCAGGGCTCGCGTGGCGTTGACGGTGAGGCTCACCGGGTTGACATCGGCAAACGTGTGCAGAACCCCGGGCATCGAGCTGGTCGGGACGAACGCGGAGGAGGCAAACACCAGTGGGAACACCCAGATGAAGCCGACCGACTGCGCGGTCTCCGGGTCGCGCACGGCGAGGCCCACATACGCGCTGATCCACGAGAATACGTACGCGAACGCGAGCACGAGCGCAAATGCCAGCGCCACTTGGTAGACCGGCTGGCTCGGCCGGAAGCCGACCGCGAACCCGATCAGCAGCATCACGATCAGGCTGATGACGTTTACCGTCAAGTCGGCCGCGGTGCGTCCGATCAGCACCGCCGACCGTGCAATCGGCAGCGACCGGAAGCGGTCGACGACCCCGGCCTTGAGGTCCTCGGTGAGCCCGAGCCCGGTCGTCAGCGCTCCGAAGATCGCCGTCATCACGATGATGCCGGGCATCAGGTAGTTGACATAGCTCACGTGAGGAGCCTTGATCGCCCCTCCGAACACGTAGCGGAACAAGAGCACGAAGATCACCGGCTGCACGAACAGGTAGACGACATACATCGGCCGGCGGAGCACCTTGCGCAGCTGGCGCGTCGCCATCACGCGGCTGTCGGCCGCTGTCTCGGCCAGCGTGACGCGGCCGCGGGACGGAATTGCTTGTGCGCTGGCGCTCATCACGCGGCCTCCTGTTCGAGTGTCGGTTCGGTTGGTTGCTTCTCGGCGGGGTGGCCGGTCAGGGCCAGGAACACGTCGTCGAGCGTCGGCTGATGCAGCTCGACGGATGCGATCTCGAGGCGCCGGGCGTCGAGCCTCCGCACCGCCTCCGCCGATGCGCCCGGATCCTCGACGGCCAGGCGGATCTCGCCGTCGGCAGCGTCAAGGTGAGGCTGCTCGGCGCCGCCGAGGCCGACAAGCGCCGCAGCGGCATCACGCGCGGTGGCGCGGTCGGCGAGGCGGACGCTCAGGATCGTCGCGCCGACCGCCGCCTTCAGCTCGGCCGCGGTGCCGTGTGCGGCGATCCGGCCATGGTGCACGACGCCGATGCGTTGCGCCAGCCGGTCCGCCTCCTCGAGGTACTGGGTCGTCAGCAGCACCGTGGTCCCGTCCCGTCGTAGCTCGTCGACGATCCACCACAGCTCCTGGCGCGACCTCGGGTCCAGTCCGGCGGTCGGCTCGTCGAGCAGCACGACCGGCGGCCGTCCGATCAGTCCAGCGGCGAGATCGAGCCGACGGCGCATCCCGCCGGAGTACGTCGAGACGCGACGGTCGGCGGCCTCGAGGAGCTCGAACCGCTCGAGCACGTCGGCCGCGCGCCGGCGGGCGTCGCCGACAGGCAGCCGGTAGAGGCGCGCGATCATCTCGACGTTCTCGCGGCCGGTGAGCTCCTCGTCGACCGCCGCGAACTGACCCGCCAGGCCGATCCGCCGCCGGACGGCAAGCGGCTCCCGCACGACGTCGTGGCCGAGGACCGCCGCCCGGCCGCTGCTCGGCTCGAGCAGCGTCGCCAGGATCCGCACGAGCGTCGTCTTGCCGGCTCCGTTCGGGCCGAGCAGCCCGAACACGGTTCCGGCGGGCACGGTCAGGTCAAGCCCGGCCAGCGCGACCACCTCTCCGACGCGCTTGCCGAGCCCGTGTACCTCGACTGCATCACTCATGCTCCCTCTCTCCCTCCCGAAACGAGCTCGTCGCTGCGCTCGGCCTCGCGGCGGATCGTGATGTCGCCGAATCCCGTCCTCGCCCGTACTTCGACCTGCTCGTCGGCTGACCCGGGACCCTCGGTGGCATCGAGGCCGTTGTGGACGTGGCCGTAGTGCGTGTGGAGGTCGAGCCAGGCGGCAACCCCGCCGGCGATCCCGACCTCGATGCGCCCGGTTGCGGTCTCCGCGACGAGCGACCCGCGGTGGATGCTCCCGACGCGGATGTGGCCGTTGGCGGTCTTGGCGCTGACCGAGCCGCGCGAGTGCTCGACGTGGATGTCGCCGTTGGCCGCCTTGACCCGGAGATCGCCGCCGACCGCACCGATCCGGGTGTCGCCGTTGGAGTTCTTGATCACCGCCGAGCCGTCGATCTCGCCGGCGCGCACATCGCCCGCGGCAGTCGCCAGCTCGGCGTCCCCGGTCACCCGCTCGAGTCTGATGTCGCCGGCCGTTGCCAGCTTCACACGCGTGGCCCGATCAAGGCTGATCGCGCCGGCGCTGCTCTTCAGCTCGCAGCGCCCGAGCGAACCGCTGCAGCGAAACCCGCCGGCCGCCGTGCGGCCGCTCAGATCCGAGCCGGCGGGAAGCTCGATGTCGACATCGATCGAGCCGCCGTCGCTGAACGGGCTCCACTCCCGCAGCCGGCGCGGTCCCTTGACCAGCAGCGTGCCGTCGGCGTACTCGACGCGCGTGTGCTCGGCCGCGGTCACGTCGTCGCGCCTGGACGAGTCGCTCGGCCGTACCTGGACGATCGTGTCCGCACGCTCCCCGGCGGCAACGCGAACGTCGGCCACGCGCAACTCGAGCACGACCGAAATCGGTTGTGGTGTTTCGAAGTGAGACATGTCGGTTGTCCTGTGAGTCGTTGTTTTTCAGTCAGCCCGTTTTCCGATGGCCGCCGCGGCGCTCAGCGCCCCCAGCCCGTGTAGCGCTGGCCCGAGCGGGCGGTCCGTTGCTCGCGCCGGGGCCCCGGATGACCGCGGTCGACGGCCGCCGCGACCGCGCGTACGAGCCACGCGTTGGTCGACAAGCCCTCGCGGTCGGCGCTTTGCTCGACCTGGCTCTTGAGCTGGTCTGGTAGCCGCAGGTTGATCCGCGCGATCCCGCCCTCTCCGGCCGCGGCCGGGGCGGCGCTCGTGGCCCACCCGCCGGTCAGCTCTCGGCTATCGGCCTGCTCGCCCGCCGGCTCGGCCGGTGCCACCGTGACCCTGAACTCCGGCTCGCTCCCGTGCAGGCGCAGCTCGACCGAGCCAGGCGCCAGCTCGCTCGTGATTTCGGCCGCCGCCGCGGAAAGCGCGTCCAGCAGGGTCAGTCGCACGGCGGATTCCAGCGCCGGCGTCAAACGCTGTGCGAGCGACAGCGCTTCCTCGCCGCCGGCCGAGGCGGCCGCCGCCAGCTGCTGGCGGAGGTTGTCTACATACGCTTGAAGTTCCATGACACCATTCTGGCATCGCTATGGCATCAAGTCAAGCGCCGTCTTGATGCCGCGTTGCGGCTTCAATGCGGCGCGGCCACCTCGGCACGGATTGCCAGGCGGTGCTTCACGCTGATTGATCGCGACGTAGGCGTTCTTACCGTTGGGCTGACCGTGAGTGCTGGCGTCGCCGCTGCCGTAACGTCGTGCCCCCGCGCGACGAAAACGTTCCCCGGCGCGCGCGCGTCAGCGCCGCGGCCGCGATCCTGGTCGCTGAGCGAGAGTTATGGTCCTCGGGACCGGTCTCGCGTCGCCACGGGGAACGAAACTGTCGGCGGACGTCAAGCGAGGCCGCCACGGGGAACGAAACTGTCGGCGGACGTCAAAGCGAGGCCGCCACGGGGAACGAAACTGTCGGCGGACGTCCAGCGAGGCCGGTCGCTGCGAACGACGACGGCCTGGACCACGGTCCTCGAGCGCGCGCGCGTGGACAACCGCCCGGGGCGCCTCGCCGCCGTAACCGTATGCTTCTGCATCCTCACGGAAGGCAAGAGCGCGCGTTGAACGGATGCACCGCTCCACCTCCCGTCCGAACCGGCGGTCGGCGTTGGCAGGAATCGAGCCAGCGCCGGCTTCTCGTTTCGCCCGGATGCATCCACGTGCCGTCGTGCCCGCAAGGCTGACCAGAGCAGCGTAAAGCCCCGCTGTGCGGGGCTTACGATGTGCGCCCAGCAGCGAAAAAGCCCCGCTGTGCGGGGCTTTACGATGTGCGCCCGAGAGGACTCGAACCTCCACGGACCATCGGTCCACAAGGCCCTCAACCTTGCGCGTCTACCAATTCCGCCACAGGCGCTCGGCCCGCGGAGTATAGCCCGGCGCACGCGACCGAAACCGCGTTCCGGGGCCGGAACGCGCAGCTCTCGACATGCGTGCCATGGCGCACGCCGCGGGAGCCGTGCCGGTTTCGTGCCGGCTGGAACGGGCGCTCGTGAACGCCCGAGGGCGAGATCGGGTAGGCGTGTTGTTGAGTCTGTCCACGCCCGGCGCTACAGTCCCGAACACGTGTTCGCAGGTACCCGGGTCACCGCGTCAACCGAGCGAGGAGTGAACGCATGGACTTGACCAAGCGCCAACAGGAAATCTTCGACTTCATCAAGCGATATTCGGCCAAGTACGGTTACCCGCCGACGGTGCGGGATATCGGCAAGGCGGTTGGGCTGGCCTCGTCCTCGACCGTCCACGCGCATCTGGCCAACCTCGAGCGGATCGGCCTGTTGCGTCGGGATCCCTCCAAGCCGCGCGCAATCGAGCTGCTCGACAAGACGGTCCAGGGCGTCCGCAGCCTCGTCCGGCCAGGTCTGCCGCTGGTCGGGCAGGTGGCGGCCGGCCAGCCGATACTGGCGGAGGAGAACATCGAGGACTACGTGCCGGCGCCGGCGTGCGCCGGCGGCGACGACGGCGCCTACGTGCTGCGAGTAAGGGGCGAATCGATGAAGGACGCCGGCATCCTCGAGGGTGACCTCGTGGTGGTCAAGCCGCAGCAGACGGCGGTCGACGGGGAGATCGTCGTGGCGCTGATCGGCGAGGAGGCGACGGTCAAGCGATTCTTCCGAGAGTCGGATCACGTACGCCTACAGCCTGAGAACGACGCCATGGAGCCGATCCGCAGTCGGGAGGTTCAGGTCCTCGGCAAGGTGGTCGGGCTGATGCGGAGCCTTCCATGAGGCTGGGACGACGATGAGCGCCGTAGCGACCCGGCAGCGTGATGCGCCGACGCTGTTCCCTGAGGCGGGCGGGGAGCCGGGGTTGGACGAGCGACTCGTGCGCGCGTGGGAGGGTCTGATCGCCCATCGCCCCGTGGATTGCCCGGTATGCGGTGCGGAGATGCGCCCGGACTACGGGGCCCATGCGCTGCCGATCGGGGGTAGCTGCCGCGCGTGCGGCGCCACGCTCGCGTGACGGCGGCTATGCTGATCGACGCAGGCCAAGCAGTCGCGGAGGTGGAACGACCTTCGAGGAAAGTCCGGACATCGCAGGGCAGGGTGGTCGGTAACGCCGACCCGGGGAAACCCGCGGGAAAGTGCCACAGAAAAGACACCGCCTAAGCCTGGAGCCGCTGCAGAGCTTCAGGCCGGCAAGGGTGAAATGGTGCGGTAAGAGCGCACCGGCGTCGCGGTGACGCGGCGGCCAGGTAAACCCCACCCGATGCTAGGCCAAGCAGGACCGTTCGTAGGTGGCCCGCCAAGGTCCGGGTAGGCCGCGCAGATGGATGACTGCTCACGACAGGATCCGGCTTACCGGCCTGCTACGGAGAGACCCCGTCGATCGGCGGGGTCTCTCTATGTCAAAGCGCACCCGGCGCCCGAGACCCCGGCCGGCTCACGGTCACGCCGCATCCGGTAGCGTCCGCCCTGCACTCGCGGATCGAGGAGAGGTGCCAATCGTGCGCAAGCTGGCTGTGCTGGGTGCTCTGATGGTCGCCGCCGTCGTCGTTCCCTCGCCGGCCTCGGCCCGGGACTATGCGATCGTCGCGCGCAACATCATTCCCTCGGGGCAGTACGGCGCCGTGCCGCCGCCGCCCGGCGCGGACACCCAGGCGCGGATGTACGACGCGCTCACCCCGCTGTTCAACCACGTCACCAACCGCAACCTCCTGGCCGACTTCAAGGCCGATCCGCTTGGCACCGCCGGTTCCGGTCCGCTCACCGGTGAGCGTGTCCCGCACGCCGGGATCACGATCGTCCGCGACCGCTTCCACGTTCCGCACATCTACGGCCGCACCCGGGACGACGTCACCTGGGGCGCAGGATGGGTCATCGCCGAGGACCGCGGCTTGCTCCTCCAGCAGGCCCGCTACAACGCGCTCGTGGCGGCGATCGACGCTCCCGGCCTCAGCGCCCTCGGCCTCGTCTCCTCCCTCGCCGGGTTCAAGCCCACCGCCCAAACCGAGCGCGAAGTGGGCAAGCAGACAAACGCGCTGCTCGCGCACGGCGCCAAGGGCCGCGCCGTGCTGCATGACATCGACGTCTACCTGGCGGGGATCAACGCGTATTTGAAGACGCACAACCACACGCTGGGATCGTTCACCGGCGTGGCCGTCTTCACCCGCATCGACATCTATGCCTTCAATGCCCTGAAGGACCAGTTCGTCGGCGAGGGCGGAGGCGACGAGGCGGTGCGCTCGGAGTTCCTCTCGGCGCTCGAGCGCCGGCTCGGCGCCGTCCGCGGGCTCGAGGCGTGGAACGACCTGCGACAGGCCAACGACCCGGAGACGCCGGTGACCGTGCCGGGCCGGGTGCAGTTCCAGCCACCCCCCAAGAGCACCAGCGGCAACGTCGTGCTCGACGCGGGCAGCCTGTCGAGTTCCGCGACGGCCGCCGCGGCGGCCGACCGCGCCGGTCGGACGAAGGCCAGCAACATCCTCATGGTGTCCGGCGGGCGCTCGGCCACCCACCACCCGATCATGGTCGCAGGCCCCCAGATCGGCTATTTCTATCCCGGACTGACGCTCGAGATGGATCTCGAAGGGCCCGGGATCAGCCAGCGCGGCGCGACCACCGCGCCGTTCCCCGGCTACGTGTTCATCGGCCGCGATCAGGACTCGGCGTGGTCGCTGACCTCAGCAGGACTCGACCAGATCGACACCTACGTCGAGACCCTGTGCGGGCACAGCGTCCACCGGTACCTGTTCAACGGCAAGTGCCGCGACATGCAGTTCTTTGACGCGGGGTCGCTGACCAGCCAGGGCGGCACGCGGGAGGTGACCTTCTACCGCACCGTGCACGGTCCCGTAATCGGCTACGCGCGGGTGCACGGACGCCTCGTGGCGCTCTCGCGTAAGCGCGCCAGCTACGGCAAAGACGTGCTCGACCTGCTCTTCTACCACGACCTCGCGCACGGCCAGGTGCACAACATCAACGAGTTCTTCCGCGCCGCCGATCAGACCCCGCAGACATTCAACTCGTTCTACATGGACGACAAGGACATCGGCGTGTTCACCAGCGGTCTCGTCCCGATTCGGCCGGCCAACGTGGATCCCGCCTTGCCGATCGACGGCCGCGGCGGCGAGGAGTGGCGCGGCGACGTGTCGTTTGCCAACCACCCCCAGGGCATCAATCCCCCCAACGGGGAGATCGTCAACTGGAACAACCGCACCCAGGCCGGCTACCCTGCGCCGGACGACAACTGGTCGCTCGGCGCCGTGCAGCGCGTCGATCTGCTGATCGACAACCTCGGGCGCGGCAGCGGGCTGACGCCGGCCCGAATCGTCTCGGCGATGAACGCGGCGGCGACCCAGGACGTGCGCGAGATCACCTTCGAGCCCGTGCTCTCGCAGCTGCTGCATCGACAGCGCGCGCCGAGCGCACGCGATGCCGAGATGCTCGCTCTCCTCGACGCCTGGCGCCGGCACGGCGGCAGCCGGCTGGACCGGACCGGGAGCGGCCAGATCACCGACCCCGGCGCGGCGATCATGGACGCGGCCTGGCCACTGCTCGCGAAGGCCTGGAGCGCGGCGGTGCTCGGGCCGCCGCTGTCCACGCAGCTGGCGGCGTTCAACCCGACCTTCGAGGCTCCGCCCGGTGGGCAGTACGCGGGCTGGCACATCTACATGAACAAGGACCTGCGGACGCTCCTCGGCGACCCGGTGCGCGGCAAGTTCAACCTGCGCTACTGCGGTGCCGGCAACCTCGGGCGCTGCGCCACCGAGCTGTGGTCGGCGCTCGATCAGGCCGGAGCGGCGCTCGCGGCCCGAGAGGGACCGAGGCCCGCGGCGTGGCGCGCGAGCGCCACGGCAGAGCGGATCACCTTCATCCCCGGTCTGCTCCCGTTCACGATGCGCTACACCAACCGCCCGACCGGGATCCAGCAGGTGCTGAGCTTCCGCGGACCGGCGCGGGTCAAGCCGGTGGTCACCGGCTAGGGAGTAGATCCTCCCTAGCCGGTAGTCACCGGCTGGGGAGGGCCCAGTGGGTCGCCGACGGTCGCGACCGGCGCCCGAGCTATGACCGATCGGCCCCGCGCGCGACGCGGGCCAATGCGGGCCCATCGAGCCGGTGCATGCACCATGTACTCAGTCGCGTGGACCCGAGCTTCTCGTAGAACTCGAGCGCCGGCGTGTTCCAGTCGAGCGCCGCCCATTCCAAGCGCGCGCAGCCCCGCTCGAGCACGATCGCCGCCAGATGCGCGAGCAACGCGGCGCCGACGCCCGCACGCCGCCGCTCAGGCGGCACGTAGAGGTCCTCCAGCCACAGCCCCGGCCGACACTCCCAGGTCGAGAATGTGCCGTGAAACAGCGCGAAGCCGGCCGGCTCGCCGGCCACCTCGGCGATCACGGCCTCGGCGCTCCGGTGGGTGCCGAATAGGGCCTGGGCGAGCAAGTCGGGCGTCCCGAGGACCGACTCCGGCGAGCGCTCGTATTCGGCCAGCTCGACGATCCAGGCAAAGATCTGCTCCACGTCCCCCGGCTCGGCGGCGCGGATCCGAACCCGGTCTGACCGGGTCGCCATCCCGGCGAGGCTCTCGCTCACTCGCCGGTGAACTCCGGGCTGCGCTTCTGCGCGAACGCGGCCACGCCCTCACCGAAGTCCTTGGACTCGACGCGCTCCTGCTGTAGGCGCGCCTCGAGCGACAGGACCTCCTCGAAGCGCTCGTACAGGCCCTGGTTGATCGTGCGCTTGATCGCCGCGTAGGACCCGGGCGGTCCGGCGGCGAGGCGAACGGCCAGCGCTCGCACCGCCGGCGCGAACTCGCCGTCGGCGAGCACCCGGTTGACCAGGCCCCACTCGAGCGCCCGCGCGGCCGGCAGCCGCTCACCGAGATAGGCCATCTCGAAGGCGCGGGCATGACCGACGCGGGCCGGCACGAGCATCGACGCCCCGCCGTCCAAACCGAGCCCGATATTGACGAAGGCGAGCAGGAAGTACGCGCTCTCGCAGGCCAGCACGAGGTCACAGGCCAGCGCCAGCGAGCAGCCGATGCCCACCGCGGGCCCGTTGACCGCGGCGATCACCGGCTTCGGCACCGTGCGGACCCGCAGGATCAGCGGGTGGTGCACATCGCGCAGCAAGCCTTCGACGTCGGTGCCGCCGTCGGCACCCGGCTGCACTTCGCCGGCCGCCTTGAGATCGGCCCCCGAGGAGAACGCCCGGCCCGCGCCCGTGAAGACCACCGCTCGGATCAGCGGCTCGGCGGCGGCATGCTCCAGCGCCGTCAGCATGTCCTGGCCGAGCCGCCGGGTCCACGCGTTGAGCGCCTCGGGCCGGTTCAGCGTGATCCACGCCACCCGGTCGGTGACCTCCAGCTCGACGGTTTCCAGCTCCAGGCCGATCATCGCAGGCGGCTCATGACAATAGCGTCCGGGCGGGAAGCTTCGCGGAAAACGGCACCGACGCGGCGATCGGCTGCGACTCAATCGGTCAGGAGTGCCCCGAGCTTCGCTATCGCCCGCCGATTGTCGGTGAAGGTGATTGCGCGCATCCCCGCCGCGCGCGCTCCGTCGACGTTCCCCTGAACGTCGTCGAGGAGTACGGCGGCGTGCGGTGCCACGCCGAGCCGGTCGCACACGATCCGGTAGATCCGCGCATCCGGCTTCAGGTAGCCCTCCTCGTGCGAGTAGACGATCACGTCGCACATCTCCGCGAAGCCGTGCGCTTCCTCCTCGCGCTCGCGGGCTCCGACGAAGCTGTTGCTGAGGATGCCGGTCTTGTACCGCGGGCGAAGACCGATGAAGTAGTCCGCCAACTCCCGGTTGAGGCTGCCGACGTACTCCGACCACGCATCATCCATAAGTGCGGCCAGCTCGGCCGGCTCGAGACCGAGGGCGGACGCCGTCTGCGCCTCGATCTCCTCGAGGCTCGAGGCTCCGACCGAGCCCGGGGCCCAGACCTCGTCGAGGCGTCGTTCGAAGGCAGCCAGTTCGAGCTGCAGTCGCCGTGCCCACCGCGCACGCCAGCCGGTTCGGGGGTTCACCTCGAGGACGTCGCCGATGTCGAATATCACCGCTTCGATCGGCACCGGCCAATTCTCGACGTAGCGTGGGGCGCCGGCTCTTCCGGTGCTCGGCCGGCGCTCGGGTCCGGCCGCGCCCGACCTCAGGCGCCGAGGAGCGCGCCGTCGTCGTAGAGCTTCACCACCCGGACCGTGCCCGCCGGCGCCGCGCGGATGCACAGCTCACAGAGCACGCACTCGTCCAGGTTCTCCCGCACGATCTCGACTCCGCTCGGGCCGGCGCGGTAGATGTCTACCGGGCAGACCTCGGCCAGCTGGGCGGCGAGCTCACGGTCGCGCGCGACCGAGTCGTCGACCTCGACCTCGATGAACAGCGCCGGGCTCGAGCTCATACGCGCGCCGCGATCCTCTCCTTGACAATCGCGGGGATCTCGGAGATCTCCTCTGCCACCACGATGCCCGCCTCGGCGAGGCGGGCGATCTTCTCGGCGGCGGTGTCCTCCTTGCCTTCGACGATCGTGCCGGCGTGGCCGAAGCTCATCCCCGGCATCTCGTCCATGAAGCGGCCAGCCATGAATGCGACGATCGGCAGGCGCGAGTCATGCTCGCTGACCCACCGCGCGAGGTCCGCTTCCATCCGCCCGCCGGGCTCGGTGTAGATCACGATCGCCTCAGTCTCCTCGTCGGCCTCGAACAGCGGCATCAACTCGGCATACGAGGAGCCGATGATCGCGTCCCCGCCGATTGAGACGGCGGTCGACTGGCCGAGCCCCGCCGCGGTCAACGTGGAAGACATCTCCGTGGTCATGCCCCCCGAGCGTGAGATCACACCGACCGGCCCCGGCGAATACGACTTGGCCGCGTCGCGGGCGGGGCCGCCGATGCCGCCCATCTTGACCACGTCGGGCACGATGATCCCGAGGCAGTTCGGCCCGATGATCCGGGCTCCGTGCTCGCCGGCCAGCTCGACCATTTCGGCCACGTCGCGGCGCGGGATCCGCTCGGTGACGATCACCACCAGCCGGACCCCGTTCTCGAGCGCCTCGAATACGGCGTCCTTGGTGAAGGCGGGGGGGACGGTGACGACAGAGCCGTCGATCGGGGCGCCGTTGTGCTCGACCGCCTGGCCGACGGTGTCGAACACCGAGACGCCGTGGACATCGCGCCCGAGCCGGCCCGGGGTCACGCCGCCGACAATCTTGGCCCCCTTGCCGTAGTCGAGGCACTCTCGGGTCAGGTTGACCGCCTCCCGGCCGGTGATGCCCTGAACGATGAACGTGGTCTGCGAGTCGATCAGAATCGACATCTACACATCCCTCTCGTCGCCGATCTCGGCGGTGGTCTGGCGGAAGCGCTCGGCCGGGGCGGCGCCGTCACCCCCGGCGCTGCCCTGGATCTTCTCCACGGCCCGCCGCGCCGCCTCGTGCAGCGACACGCTGCGGTCGGCGTAGTCGACCCCGTAGCGCGCGAGGATCTTGAACCCCTCCTCCTCCCACGCCCCCGGGATCCGGAAGAAGGCGATCTTCTCGGCCGGGTCGTAGCCGAGCTCGACGCACGCCTTGATCACCCCGCGCGCGACGATGTCGACGCGAGTGTTGGAGACGATCGACATCATCACCGCGACCTTGTCCACCCCCGGCTTCTGGAGGACCAGCTTGGCCAACCCGCACGCCTTGCGCACCGACGGATTGCCACCGATCTCACAGTAGTTCGCCGGGCGGCCGCCATGGGCGCGGACGGCGTCGAACAGCGTCAGGGAGCCGCCGCCGGCGCCGATCACGAGGCCAAGGTCGCCGTCGAACTCGGTCACGTTCCCGGCCACGCCGCGGTGGTCCTGGGCGTCGACCTGCTCGCCCGCCAGCTCGAACGGCGTCGGCTCACGCGCCTGACGCGTCTCCTCGTCGCCGACCCCGAGCTCGTGGAGGATTGCCCGCTGGCGCGGCCGCGCCTCGTTCTCCATGTCCATGTGGGCGTCGAGGGCGACGAACGATCCGTCCTCGAGCTCGCCGAGCGGATTGATCTCGGCCAGCGTCATGTCGTAGTCGAGGAACAGCCGAGCCAGCCGCGCCAGGATCGGGGTCAGACGGTTGAGCGCCGAGCCGCTCACCCCCAACGAGGCGATCAGCTGCTTGGCCTGCCACTCGGCGAACGGCCGCAGGGTCGAGAAGTGGGCCGTGGCCACGTGCTCGGGATGCCGCTCGGCCACCTCCTCGATGTCGATCCCGCCCATGTCCGAGAACAGCATCACCGGTCGCTTGCGGATCCCGTCCCACACCACGCCCGCGTAGTACTCGTGCTTGACCGCGGCGCGGGAGTCGACCAGCACGCCGCGTGGATGGTGGCCGCCGATCTCGAGATCGAGTACGTGTTCGGCGTGGCGCGCGGCCTCCTCCGGGGTGTCGGCGAACTGGACGCCGCCCGCCTTCATCCGCCCGCCGGTCAAAACCTGCGACTTGATCACCACCGGCCCGGCGATCTGCTCGGCCACCCGCCGCGCATCGTCGGCCGACTTGACGAAGCCGTGCTGGGTGACCGGGATGCCGGCATTGGCGACGATCGCCCGGGACTCGTACTCGAAGAAGCGCATCTGGGGCGCCGGAGGGTAGCGGAGCGCGCCCAGCCCGGGTTCCCGCGCCGAATCGCGCGGCTCGCCGCGCCCGGCTTGCATCGGGAATCCCGCGGCTCTCGCCTTGCTCAGCATCCCACCGGGAATCGCGCGGGTCGCCGTGCCCGGGTTCCCATCGGGAATCCCGCGGCTCTCGCCGTGCCCGGGCTTCAGCACCGAGCCGAACCATAGTAGTCTGATAATTTCGATAAATTGGGTCGACAAACTGGATTACGGCGAAGAAGGGAGCACTGATGAGGACGGGATGCCAAGCCGTGCACCGGCTCCGGGCGAGAGCCGGGGTGTTCAGGAGCAGAGCGCTGCCGGCCGCGACCGCGTCGCTCGCCCTTGCCGGCGCCGTGGCCGGCTGCGGCGGTTCATCCGATGTCGCGAGCGGGAGCTCGAGCGGCGGCGCCTCGAAGTCGAGCAGCGGTGCCCAGCTGGCCCTGGTGGCCTACTCGACGCCGAAGAAGGCCTACGACGCGCTCACCACCGCGTTCGCCAAGTCCTCGGCCGGCGAGGGGGTCACCTTCACTGAGTCCTTCGGCGCCTCGGGCTCGCAGAGCCGGGCGGTGGACTCCGGCCAGCCGGCCGACGTGGTCGCGTTCTCGACGACGCCCGACATGACGCGCCTGGTCAAGGACAAGATCGTCTCGAGCTCGTGGGCCGCCAACCCGGAGAAGGGCATGTCGAGCGACTCGGTCGTGGTGCTCGCGGTCCGCAGGGGCAACCCAAAGCACATCACCGGGTGGGATGACCTGGTCAAGCCCGGCGTC
>JAFAXX010000125.1 GCA_019240655.1 Solirubrobacterales bacterium | reverse complement strand
CGCGGCGCCACCGACCTTGCCCGAGTCGAGCGCGTCCTTCAGGTCCTCGTCCACCACCAACGGTCCGCGGGCCACGTTGAGGATCCGGACCCCGTCCTTGCACTTGGCGAGCGCCTCGGCGTTCAGCCAGCCCTCGGTCTCCAGCGTCTTGGGCAGGTGCAGCGTGATGAAGTCCGCCGCGGCGTAGACATCGTCGGGGGAGTGCGCCTGCTCGACGCCCATCTCCCGGTATCGCTCGGCGCCCACATACGGGTCGTAGGCGACGACGCGCATCCCAAAGGAGAGCGCCCGGTGCGCGACGAGCTGCCCAATCCGCCCGAAGCCGAGGATCCCGAGCGTCTTCTCGTTCAGCTCGATGCCGGAGAACTTCGAGCGCTCCCACCTGCCGCCGGTCAGTGACGCGTGCGCCTGGGGCACGTTGCGGGCCAGTGCCAGGAGCAGCGCCATCGTGTGCTCGGCGGCGGTGATCACGTTCGACTGCGGCGCGTTGGCGACCACGATCCCGCGCTTGGTCGCCGCGGCGACGTCAACGTTGTCGACGCCCACGCCGGCGCGGCCGACCGCCCGCAGCCGCCGCGCGCGGGCCAGCAGGTCGGCGTCCAGCCGGGTGGCCGAGCGGATCAGGATCCCGTCGTAGTCGCCGATCCGCGCGGCCAGCTCCTCGGCCGACCAGCCGGCGCCGAGCTCGACATCGAAGTGCTCGCGCAGCAGTTCGACGCCGGAGTCGCCGATCGTCTCGGCCACGAGCACCCGCGGGCGGCCGTTGCCGCCGGCACCGGCGCTCACCTGCGCTCCAGCACCCAGTCGATGCAGGCGGTCAGCGCCTCCACGTCGGCCGGGTCGATGGCCGGGAACATCCCGACGCGCAGCTGGTTGCGCCCGAGCTTGCGGTACGGCTCGACATCGACGATCCCGTTGGCGCGGAGCGTCGCCGCCACCGCCGCCGCGTCTACCTCGTCCTCGTCGAAGTCGATCGTGCCGACGACGAGCGAGCGCTTGCCCGGGTCGCGCACGAACGGGCTGGCCAGGGTGTGGCTCTCCGCCCATCGGTACAGGTGCGCCGACGATGCGCTCGTCCGGGCGACCATCGCCGGCAGGCCGCCGCGTGCGAGGATCCACTCGAGCTGGTCGGCGAGCAGGTACAGCGTGGCGGTCGCCGGCGTGTTGTAGGTCTGCTCCTTCACCGAGTTCTCGAGCGCGATCGAGAGCGAGAGGAAGTCGGGCATCCAGCGCCCGCCCCCCCCGCCGGCGCCAGCGAGCTCGTCGACGCGCGCGAGCGCGGCGGGGCTGAGCAGCGCCAGCCACAGTCCCCCGTCGGCGGCGAACGCCTTCTGCGGAGCGAAGTAGTAGGCGTCGGCCTGCGCGACGTCGACCGGCAGGCCGCCCGCGCCCGAGGTGGCGTCGATCAGCACGAGCTGGTCCTGCCCGGCGCCGGCCGGGCGCGCGACCGGGACCATGACCCCGGTCGAGGTCTCGTTGTGCGCCCACGCCAGCACGTCAACCCCCGCCTGCGCCACCGGCTCGGGGGCGTCGCCGGGATCGGCCGCGAGCACGACCGGGTCCTCCAGGAACGGCGCGCCCCGTGTGCAGGCGGCGAACTTGGAGGTGAACTCACCGTACACGAGATGGAGCGCCCGGGAGCGCACCAGCGAGCATGCGGCCGCATCCCAGAACGCGGTCGTGCCGCCGTTGCCGATTACCACCTCATAGCCGTCCGGGAGTGCGAACAGCTCGCGCAGCCCGGCGCGCACGCGCGCCACCAGCTCCCTGACCGGCGCCTGGCGATGCGAGGTGCCCATCACCACCGCCCCGGCGCTCGCCAGGTGCTCGAGCTGCGCCGGGCGCACGCGCGATGGTCCGGAGCCGAAGCGGCCGTCGGCCGGCTTCAGCGCCGCCGGGATTTGAAGCAGCGTCTCAGCCATCTTGCCCCCACGGTAGCGAGTCCTATTCCTGGAACTCGGTGTCGATCCAGTCCATCTGCGCGCGCAGCTCGCGGCCCACGACCTCGACCTGATGGCCCGACTGCTCCTCGCGCAGCCGCCGGAAGTTCTCCTGGCCGGCGCGGTTCTCGGCGATCCATTCGCGGGCGAAGTCGCCGGACTGGATGTCGCCGAGGATCCGCTTCATCGCCTCCCGGGTCGCGTCGCTGATCACGCGCTTGCCGCGCGTCATGTCGCCGTACTCGGCGGTGTTCGAGATCGAGTAGCGCATCCCCGCGATGCCCTTCTCGTACATCAGGTCGACGATCAGCTTGAGCTCGTGCAGACACTCGAAGTACGCCAGCTTGGGGTCGTAGCCGGCGTCGACCAGCGTCTCGTAGCCGGCGCGGACCAGCTCGGTCACCCCGCCGCAGAGCACGGCCTGCTCGCCGAACAGGTCGGTCTCGGTCTCGTCCTTGAAGGTGGTCTCGATCACGCCGCCGCGCGTGCAGCCGATTCCCTTGGCGTAGGCGAGCGCGAGGGAGAGCGCGTCGCCGGTGGCGTCCTGGTGCACGGCGACCAGGCCGGGCACGCCCGAGCCCTCGAGGAACTGGCGGCGGACCAGGTGGCCGGGGCCCTTGGGGGCTACCAGCGCGACGTCGACGTCGGGCGGCGGGACCACCTCCTGGTAGTGGATCGAGAAGCCGTGGCCGAACATCAGCAGGTTGCCGCCGGCGATCCCGTCCCGGACCCCGGACTCCCATACCTGGCGATGTAGCTCGTCGGGGGTGAGCATCATCACGATGTCGCCCTCGCTCGCCGCATCGGCGGGGTCGGCCACTCGCAGCCCGTGCTCGCGCGCCTTGGCGACGCTGCTCGAGCCGGGGCGCAAGCCGACCACCACCGAGACGCCGGAGTCGTTCAGGTTGAGCGAGTGGGCGTGGCCCTGGGAGCCGTAGCCGATGATCGCAACGGTCTTGCCGTCGAGCCGGGAGAGGTCAGCGTCGTCGTCGTAGAACATGGGTGGAGCCTATCTGGGAGGCTGGGGCGCATGCGCCCCAGCCGCGCTCGCCGCATGCGGCGAGCGCCGGGGGCGCGCATGCGCGCCCCCGACACCACCCGTATCAACCGCCGCCGAACTCCTGGCGCAGCATCATCACGTCTCTGACGTACTGCTGCGTGTCGCGGAACATTCCGTGGCGCTCGACCGAGGGCAGGCCCTGGTAGTACCCGGCGGCGGCCAGCGTCGAATCGCCGCCGGTGGAGTTGAGCAGCGAGCGCAGGAGCAGCGCCCCGCCGCGGACGTTGTCGATCGCCGAAGCGGGCGCCAGCGGCGTGCCCGGGTTGAGCGAGTCCTGGATGTACTGCCAGGTACCGGGCAGGATCTGCATGATCCCGCGCGCGTCGGAGCTCGAGACGAGGTCGTTGTTGAAGCCGCTCTCCTGCCAGGCGATCGCGTCGGCGAGCGATGGCGAGACACCCTGGTTCGCGGCCACCTGGCCGATCGTCGACGCGCTCAGCCGCTCGGGAGTCGGGTAGGGCGGGCCGGTGACCGAGCCCTGGGCGGACGCGCCGACCGGCTGGGAGGTCGCGGCTGAGCCGGTCGACACGTACGTCGCAGCCGGCGAGCCGGCGAGCCGGAGCGCCCTGCCGGAAAGCAGCACGCCGCGCGGGTTGATGCCGTTGGCGGCGGCCAGGCTGCTGACGCTGATCCCGGCGCGGGCGGCGATCGCGCTCAGGGTGTCGCCGGGTTGGACCACGTAGGAGCCCCCGCCGCTGCTCGCGACGGAGCCCGTGGGACTCGCCACCGCGGTCGCGCAACCGACGTCGTCGCTGTCCCCGTCGCCGTCGCAGGTCTGGGCGGCGCCCTCCCCGGTGCTCGCCGGAGCCGCGTACGACGTGGCGCCCGCGCTCCGCGGCGGGATCTGCAGGGTGCGGCCGGCGATCAGCTGCGACCCCGCGGAGAGCCCGTTGGCCGCGGCGAGCTGGCCGACGCTCAGGCCGTCAGCCGCGGCGATCGAATACAGGGACTCCCCGCGCGAGATCGTGTGCGCGAAGTACGCGGACGCGGCCGAGGGCACAACCAGCGCTACGGCCGCGACGATGAAGGGCAGGACTCGAAAGCGCATGCGCGGCAGTCAAGCCCACCGTGCCGTCGCGGGGAATAGCTGCAACCCTCTTTTCAGCATGCAACTTTGCATGCATGTCCGTGGCTCTCAGGCGTCGGCGGCGGCACCGAGCGCGCGGCCCGGCAGCACCAGCGATCCGTCCCCGGCGGCGAACGGCCGGAGCTCCGCGGCGATCCTTGCGCTCACGCGCGCCTGCTCGTCGGCGGACAGCTCGCGGTATACGACGGCGAACATGTGCGAGCAGTCGAGCGTCTCGGCGACGAACGCCTCGGCAGAGGCGTAGGCGCGAGGCACGTCGATCGACTCGGTCCACACGTCGAGGAACCCCGCCTCCTCGAGTCGCTCGCGCAGCCGGGCGTGGTCGGCGAGCACGAACATGCCGGGGCCCGCCGGGTCGGGTGGCTCGGCGTGGCCGAGCTCGATCAGCGCCCGGCTCGGGATCGTCGCCCACGGGTTGTCCTCCGCCCGGTCCCACACCGCCACGGCGGCGCGCCCGCCCGGGCGGAGCACGCGGCGGATCTCGCGCAGCGCGGCGGCGGGGTCGACGCTCAGCATCACGCCGAAGCGGCACAGCACCGCGTCGACCGAGGCGGTCGAGAGGTCGATCCATTCGAGCTCGAGCCGCTTGAACTCGACGTTGTCGACCCCGGCTTCGGCGGCGCGCCCGCGGGCGATTTCGAGCATCGCCTCGGCAGCGTCGCTCGAGATCAGGGTTCCGCCCGGTCGCACGAGCTCGGCGGCCAGGAAGCCGGTGTCGCCGGGTCCCGCCGCGAGGTCGAGCACGCGCTGGCCCGGCTGCAGCGCCAGCTGTTCGACCATCCAGGCCGAGACGGGCATCCCCCACTCGCGCACGTTCGCCGCCCGGCGCCCCCAGCCCGCGGCGGCCCGCTCCCAGCGCTCGAGCATCTCGAGCCGCAGCGTCTCGGGGTCCCCACCGGCCATCGCTAACTCCCGCGCTCGGCCAACCGGCGGGTGATCTCGGCGAACGCGGCTCGGATCTGCGAACCGAGGCGCTGCTCGAAGATCGCCATCAGCGCCTCGGAGGCGATCGGCCGCAGGCGCTCGACCGCCTGTTCGACCGCCGGCCACCGCTCGGCCGGCATGTCGGCGCGCGCGAACGGCTTCCACACTCCCTCCAGGAACAGCTGCACGACCGAGCGGGACACCTCATCGAGCTCGCCCTGGATCTCCTCGAGCGCCGCGAGCGTGCTCCGCACCGGGATCCCCGCCTTGGCCACCTCTTCGGCGATCGCCAGCAGCGACGGGCTCGGAACCTCGTAGCGGTCGGCGGAGACGGGCGTGAGCACCCCGAGCGCAACCGCCTTGGCCAGCAGCTCGGGCGCCTCTGCGGCGCTCACCCGGAAGCGCCGGCCGAGCTCGGAGATCGACAGCGTCTCGGCCGGCTCGGCCCTCGGGCCGGCGCTGAGCGCCTCCCGGAAGCGCAGCAACCGCTCGGCCGTGGCGTGGCCGTCCTCGACCAGCCGCTTGATCCCGTTGAGGTTGAAGCCGTCGGCCTGGAGGTCGCGAATCAGCCGTAGCTGTGCCAGGTGCTCGGGGCCGTAGTAGCCGACGCGGTGGCGCACCTCGGGCGGCGAGAGCAGGCCGCGGGCCTGATGGGCGCGGATATTCCGCACCGACATCCCGGACTCGGCGGCCAGCTGCTCGACGGTCAGGCGGTTGGGCGAGTCGGAGTCGTGGGTCCGGGGAGCGGTTGACACCGGCCGATCATACGAATCACGCCAGTTGCCGGCGCAGCAGCTTTCCCGAGGCGGTGCGCGGCAGCTGCTCGCGGAAGGTGATCTCCTTCGGCACCTTGAAGCCGGCGAGGCGAGCGGCGCAGTGGGCGCGCAGCTCCTCCGGATCGGTGTGCGCGTCCGGCCGCAACACCACGGTGGCGACGACCGCCTCGCCCCAGTCCGCGTCCGGACGGGGGTGAACGCCGGCGTCGGCCACGGCGGGATGCTCGAGCAGCACCGCCTCGACCTCGCTCGGCGCCACGTTCTCGCCCCCGGTAATGATCGTATCGGCCTGGCGGCCGGTGATCACCAGGCGAGCGCGCGAGTCGAAGTGACCGAGATCGCCGGTGTGCAGCCAGCCGTCCTCCGCCAGCGCGTCGCGAGCCACGATCGGACCGCGGACGATCACCTCCCCGGCCTCGGTGCGGACCTCCACGCCGGTCAGCGGCCAGCCGAAGGTCGCGATCTGCGAGCACGCCTCGGTCATCCCATAGGTGGGCGCCACCGGGATCCCGGCCCGCTCGGAGCGCTCGAGCAGCGAGGGCGCGATCGGACCGCCGCCGAGGAGCACCCAGCGGAGCGTGGGCGGGTGGGCGAGCCCGGCGTCGAGCAGCCGCGCCAGCATCGTCGGCACGAGCGAGACGAGCGTGATCCGCCGCGCCGGGTCCCTCAGCTCGTTCAGAACCGCGTCGGTGTCGAAGCGACCGGGCAGGACCGCGGTGGTCGCGTAGACGGCGCTGCGGATCGGGATCGAGAGGCCGCCGACGTGGGTCAGCGGCATCGGGCACAGCCACCGCTCAGCGGGGTGAAGCCCGAGCGCAACCGCCGAGCCGAGCGCGCTGGCCTCGAAGTTCCCGTGGCTCAGCACGACCGGCTTTGGGGCGGCGGTGGTGCCGGAGGTGTGCATCACGGCCACGTCGGGGTCCCCGGCGGGCCGCTGACCCGGCCCGCCCGCCGGCGCTCGCTGACTCGGACCGCCCGCCGGCGCTCGCGTCCGCGGCGCGCCCGCCGGCGCCCCGTCGAGCGGCCGGGAGAGGACCAGGTCCGCGCCGGCCATCCGCCGCGCTCGCTCGGCCTCGCTGTGGCGCAGGTCGATCGGCACCGCCGCCGCCCCCGCGAGCAGGCAGCCGTGCAGCGCGATCACGAATTCCTCCGGCGGCGCGAGCGCCAGCGCGACGCGGCAGCCGCTGGCGATTCCCTCGCGGGCGAGCGCGCCGGCCGCGCGCGCCGCGGCGGCAGCCAGCTCGGCGTAGGTCAGGGAGCGCTCCGGCCCCTCGACGGCCACGCGGTCGGGGCGGCGGGCGGCGGCGGCGTGGACCCAGACGGGCATGCTCACACGGTAGTCTCGCCCGCGTGGCAACGCCCTGGGAGCCCGCCGGCGAGTACGCCGACATCCGCTACGAGCTGTCCACCGGCGAGGACGCCGGGATCGCCAAGATCACGATCAACCGTCCGGAGGTTCGCAACGCGTTCCGCCCGGAGACCGTGCTCGAGCTCTCCGACGCCTTCACCCGCGCGCGGGAGGACCTCCGCGTCGGCGTGGTGATCCTGACCGGCGAGGGCCCCGACGCGTTCTGCTCCGGCGGCGATCAGCGCGTCCGCGGCCAGCGCGGCGGCTACGTCACCGGCGCTGATCCATCCGAGGCCGGCCGCCACCAGGCGGTCGGGCGCTTCGAGGTCACCGACCTGCACGTGCAGATCCGCCGCCTGCCCAAGCCGGTGGTGGCGATGGTGGCCGGTTACGCGGTCGGCGGCGGCCACGTGCTGCACGTCGTGTGCGATCTCACGATCGCCGCCGAGAACGCGCGCTTCGGCCAGACCGGCCCGCGCGTGGGCTCGTTCGACGGCGGCTTCGGCGCCACCGTGCTCTCCCGGCTGGTCGGCCCCAAGAAGGCGAAGGAGATCTGGTTCCTCTGCCGTCAGTACGACGCCCACCAGGCGCTCGAGATGGGGCTGATCAACGCCGTGGTCCCGCTCGAGCGACTCGAGGAGGAGACCGTCCAGTGGTGCCGGGAGATGCTCGCCCTCTCCCCCTTCGCGCTGCGGATGCTCAAGGCGAGCTTCCTCGCCGACGAGGATGGCCTGGCCGGGATCCAGCAGCTCGCCCACGACGCCAACCTGCTCTTCTACATGAGCGAGGAGGCCCAGGAGGGCCGCGACGCCTACCTGGAGAAGCGCCGGCCCGACTTCTCGAAGTTCCCCCGCCGCGCGTGATGGGCACGCGCGGCGCTCCGAGCGCTCCCAGCGGGCTGCGGATCTGGCTGATGGCCGCGCGCGTCCGCACCCTGCCGGCGGCCGCCTCGCCGGTTCTCGTCGGCACCGCGCTCGCCGGCTACGAGCATGTCTTTCATCCCCTCCGGTTCCTCGCCGCGCTGGTCGGCGCGCTGTTCATCCAAATCGGGACCAACCTGTCCAACGACTACTCCGACGCCCGCCGCGGCGCCGACACCGAGGACCGGCTCGGCCCGGTCCGCGTGACCGCCGGCGGCCTCGTCCCGCCCCGGCGGGTGCTGGTGGCCACCTACCTGACCTTCGGCGTCGCCGTGCTGGCCGGGGTCTACCTGATCGTGGTGGCCGGTTGGCAGCTCCTGCTGGTCGGCGCCGCCTCGATCCTGGCCGGGGTCCTGTACACCGGCGGCCCCCGGCCGTACGGCTACGAAGGGCTCGGCGAGGTCTTCGTGTTCCTGTTCTTCGGAATTGTCGCCGTGGCCGGCTCCTACTTCGTTCAAGTGAAGCACCTGCAGTGGGAGGCCTTCGCGCTGGCCGTCCCGGTCGGGCTCCTGGCCGCGGCGATCCTCGTCGTCAACAACGTCAGGGACATCGCGAGCGACCGCCGCGCCGGGAAGCGGACGCTGGCGGTGCGGCTGGGAAGGCACCGCAGCCGGAACATGCTTGCGCTGATCGTCTACCTCGCGTTCCTGCTGGCGCTGGTGAGCTGGGTGTTCGGGCCGCTCACGCCCTGGCTGCTGCTCTCATGGCTCTCACTGCCGATCGCCGCGCGGGTCGTGCGCACGGTCCGAAACCGCGCCGACGGGCCGTCTCTGAACCGGGCATTGGGCCGGTCGGGCCTGCTCCAGCTCGTGTTCTGCCTGCTCCTCTCGGGCGGAGTGCTGCTCAGCCGGTAGGTCGCCGTGCGGGTCGGGATCGAGCTGGTGAGGGCACGCCTGCGCGCGCCGTTCGTGGCCGGTTGGGGAGAGGTCGAGGAGCGCGAGCTCGTGGTGGTGAGCGTGCACGACTCCGCCGGCCGCGTCGGCTACGGCGAGGCGGCCCCGCTCGAGCCCTACGACGGCGTCAGCGTCGAGGACGTCCTCGGAGAGCTCGAGCGCTGCCGGGAGCTCCTGACCCGGGCACGGGCACTGGACCGGGCGGAGCTGCTGGCCCAGTGCGCGGAGGCTTCCGTCGTCCCGCAGGCGCTGGCCGCCGTCGACCTCGCGCTGTGGGATCTGGCCGGACGGGAGGCGGGGCGGCCGGTGTGGGCGCTGCTCGGCGCCGCCGCCCCGGACCCGGTCACGGTCAACTACACGATCGCCGCCTCCGACCGCGCCGGCGCGGCCGCCGAGGCCGGCGCGGCGCGGGCGGCCGGCTTCAGGTGCCTCAAGGCGAAGGTCGGCGTCGGCGACGACGCCGGGCGCCTGGCCGCGGTGCGCGCGGTCGCCGGCCCGGAGCTGGCGATCCGCGTGGACGCCAACGGCGCGTGGTCGCTCGCCGAGGCCCTCGCGACGCTACGTGTGCTGGCGCCGGTCGGGCTCGAGCTGTGCGAGGAGCCGGTGCGCGGCTACGAGGAGATCGAGCGGCTCTCGAGCCTGGTCGGGGTCCGCCTGGCCCTCGATGAGAGCGCGGAGCAGGCCGGTGCGCTCGACCGCCGCCGCTGCCACGCCGTCTGCTTGAAGGTCGGCCGCTGCGGCGGCATCAGCGGGCTGCTGGCCGCGGCCCGGCGGGCGCGGAAGGTCGGCTACGACGTCTACCTGGCCTCGGCACTCGACGGGCCGCTCGGGATCGCCGCCGCGCTTCACGCCGCCTGCTCGCTCGCGCCGGCGCGAGCGTGCGGGTTGGCCACACTGTCGATGTTCGCCGGCCGGCCCGACCCGCTGCCGGCGCGGGCAGGCCAGATCGCGCCACCGACCGGCGCCGGACTCGGCGACGGGCTCATCGACTGGTACCGCCGCTCGTGATCGCGGCCGCCACCGCGGCGGGCTCCTCCAGGTGGACGGCGTGCCCGGCCCCGGGAATGGCGCGGACGGCGGCGACAGGCAGCGCGGCGGCCATCTCGGCGGCGATGGCGCGGAACTTCTCGTCGCGCTCTCCGACCAGGAGCGTGACCGGAAAGTCGAGCTCGCCCAGGCGCGGCCACAGGGACGGCAGCGCCCCCGTCCCGAGCCCCCGGAGCGCCGCGGCCAGTCCCTGGGGGGTGCTCCGGAGCCGGTCGCGATGCGCGTCGGCGCGGACGCGCTCGGGCTGGCCGGCCAGCACGGGGGTGTGCGCCCACCGGCGCGCGAACGTCTCGAGGTCGCTGTGCTCGAGCTCTTGGGCCAGCCGCTCGTCGGCCCGGCGGCGCTGCTCGCGCTCGCCAGGGTCGGCGATCCCGGGGCTGGCGCCGATCAGGAACAGCCGCGCGACCCGACCGGGCAGGGCGAGCGCCGAGTGCAGGGCGATCCGCCCGCCCATCGAGTACCCGACCAGCGTGAACGGCTCGGGCGGGGCCTGCGCGTTCACGTCGGCGAGCACCGAGGCGAGATCGACCGGCCGCGCGGCCGACGCGCGGCCGTGCCCGCGGAGGTCGGGGGCGATCGCCCGGTAGCGTTGGGGCAGCGCTGCGAGGACGGGATCCCAGCTCGCCCCGGTGTGGGTGAAGCCGTGGAGGAAGACGACCGCCGGCGCCATGCCGCCATCATGACCGCGATCGCCAGCCACCTCCTCCTGCGCGCCTTCTGCGACGAGCTGGCGCGCTGCGGCCTGCGCCACGCCTGCAGCTCGCCGGGATCGCGCTGCACCCCGGTCGTGCTCGCCCTGGTGCGGGAGCCGCGGATCCGCTGCTGGTCGCACATCGACGAGCGCTGCGCCGGGTTCTTCGCGCTCGGCGCGGCCAAGGCCTCAGGGCGGCCGGTGGCGGTGTCGTGCACCTCCGGGACGGCGGCGGCGAACCTGGCCCCGGCGGTGATCGAGGCGTTCTGGGCCCGGGTGCCGCTGATCGTCCTCACCGCCGACCGCCCGCCCGAGCTGCGCGACGTGGGCGCCGGCCAGACGATCGATCAGCTGAAGCTCTACGGCGACGCGGTCAAATGGTTCGTCGAGCTCGGCGTCCACGACGCCGACCCGGCGCGGCTGCGCTGGATCCGGGCGCTGGCCTGCCGCGTCTACTGGACCGCATTCGAGGGGCGGCCCGGGCCGGTGCACGTGAACGTCCCCCTACCCGAGCCGCTCGTGCTCGAGGAGCCGCTCCCGGCCGACCACACCGGGCGGCCGGGCGGCCGGCCGTGGGTGTCGCGGAGCTCGGGCCGTCACGCGGTCTCGCTCGGGCCGGCGGAGCTGCCGGCGCGCGGCGTCGTCGTGGCGGGGCGAGAAGAGCGTGACCGCGAGCTCGGGGCCGTCGTGTCCGAGTTCTGCGAGCGCGCCGGGTTCCCGCTCCTGGCCGACCCGCTGTCCGGCGCCCGCCACGGGCCCGCGGCGATCGCCCACTACGACCTGCTGCTCCGCGACGAGCGCTTCACGGGCGGCCCGCGCGCGGAGCTCGTCATCCGGGTCGGTGACCTGCCGACCTCGAAGCCGCTGCGGACCTGGCTCGATTCGCTGCGCGACGTGGATCAGATCGCGCTCGACCCCGAGCAGGCGTGGCAGGACCCCTCGGCCTCCCTGTGCGCAGTGTTCGGCGGCGACCCGGCGGCCACGCTACGCGCCGCCGCGCCGGCCACCCCGCGCGATCCGGATTGGCTGGCGCGGTGGCGGGCCGCCGACGACGCAGCCGCCCGCGCGATCGAGGCGACGCTCGGCGACCGGCTCTCGGAGCCGCTCGTCGCCCGCCGGCTCGGCGAGTGGCTGCCCGGCTCGGCCACGCTGTTCGTGGCCTCCTCGATGCCGATCCGCGACGTGGAGGAGTTCTTCGCCGCCCACGAGCTGGCGCCGCGCGTGCTCTCGAACCGCGGGGCCAACGGAATCGACGGGACTGTCTCGAGCGCGTTCGGCGCCGCCGCGGCCGGCGAGAGCCCGGTGGTGCTGCTGATCGGCGACGTCGCGCTGGCCCACGATATCGGCGGGCTGCTCGCCGCGCGCCGGCTGGGGCTCGCGCTGGTGGTGGTGCTGCTCAACAACGACGGCGGCGGGATCTTCCACTTCCTGCCCGTGGCCGGGCAGCGCGATGCCTTCGAGGAGCACGTCGCCACACCCCACGGCCTGCCGTTCGCCGAGGCGGCGCGCCTGTACGGGATCGGGTACGCCCGGGCGGCGAGCGTGCCGGAGCTCGAGCACGCGGTGACCGAGGCGCTCCGCGCCGGCGCGAGCACGATCATCGAGGTGCGCACCGACCGCGAGGAGAACCTCGACCTGCACCGCAGGGTGGCGGCGGCGGTGCAGGGCGCGCTCGCCGCTCACGCCAGCAGCGGCAGCAACGCGTCGAGCTTGGTCTCCGACTCGGCCAGCTCCGACGCCGGATCCGAGTCGCCGACGATGCCACACCCGGCGTACAGGCGCGCGAGCCGTCCGCGCAGCAGCCCGCAGCGCAGCGAGACGCAGAACTCCCCGTCGCCGAGCGAGTCGGCCCAACCCACGGCGCCGGCGTACCAGCCCCGGTCGAGACCCTCGAGTGCCGGGATCAGCGCGGCCCCGCCGGCCGGCTCGGCCCCCACGGCCGGGGTCGGGTGAAGCACGCCGGCCAGCTCGATCGCGCCGAGCGAGGAGGTCAGCTGCGCCCGGATCGGGGTGGCCAGGTGCTGGATGTTGGCCACGCGGACCAGTACCGGCTCCGGCGCCGCGGTGACCCAGACGGCGTGCGGGCGCAGCGACCGGGCGATCCGGCGGGCCACGATCGCGTTCTCGCTGCGGTCCTTCTCGCTCTGCAGCAGCTGCTCGCCGAGATGGTCGTCGACGGCCGGATCGGCGCTTCGCCGCGTCGAGCCGGCCAGCGCCACGGTGCTCGCGCGGTGGCCCTCCCGCCGTACCAGGAGCTCGGGGCTGGCGGCCAGGAAGGTCGCCTCGCCGCGCCCGACCGCGAACACGAAGCAGGACGGGAACGCCTCGCGGAGAAGGCCGAGCACGGCGGCGGCGTCGTGCTCGACCGGCGCGTGGACGTCGACCTCGCGCGCGAGCACGATCTTCTCGAGCTCGCCCCCGCGGATACGCTCGACCGCGCGCGCCACAGCTTCCTCGTAATGCGCGGGGGGGATCGGGCTGATCACCCGATAGGCGCCGGTCGGGGCCGGGTCGAGCAGCGGCAGCGCGGCCGGCCGCAGCGCGCCGAGCCGCCGGTGGACGCGAGCGAGCAGGTCCTCGAGGGTGTCGTCGGGCGCCGCCTCGACGTTCAGCGTCAGCGCCACCTCACCGTCGCCGCGGGCGAGCGACAGCTCCGGGACGACGAGCGACGCGGGTGCGAAGCCCGTCCACGCCGGAGACTCGCCGCCGTCATCGCCGAACGCGAACCCACCAACCGCGGTGAGACCCGAGCCGGGCGGCCCGCTCGGCGGGTCAGCCAGAGCGGCGGCGGCCATCGTCCGCCAGCGCGAGGCCACTTCGCCGAAACGCCCCGGGCCGCGCGCCTCGATCGCGCGCACGGAGCCGAGCGCGGCGAGCGCCGAGCCCCCGCGGTCGGGCTGCTCGAGGCAGAACCACGGCTCGCCCGGGCGCCGGGCGGCGGTCACCAGCGCGGTGGGGTCGAGCTTCCGGTCGATCTCGGCGTTGAAGCTGGCAAGCACGGGCCCCGCCGTGGTGCGCGAGCGCCGGAGCGCCGCATCCAGTCGCCGCTCGAGCCGGCGCCACTCCGCCGGTCCGAGCCACGGCTCGGCCGGGGAGACGGAGCGGAGGGCCTCGGTCATGACTCGCAGGCTATCCGGCGCTACGCACGGCGCGCGACGTAGTGCAATTCGTCCACCTCGGGCGCGCTCTCCCCCGAGGCGAGCGCCCGCCCGTCCAGGTCCAGGCAGCTGACCGGCTCGAAGCCCTCTTCCGCGAGCTGGCGGAGCTGAGCCGCCGCGGTGATGAAGTAGTGCACGAGCATGAATCCGTGCGCCCCGTCGCTGACCAGCGCGTAGTCGCGCAGGACCCGCCCGATCTCTCGGAGCGTCAGCCGCCGCTCCTCGTCGCCGAGCACGTCGAGCACGTTGAAGCCGGCCAGAACCGCGTCGAACGAGCCGGTCTCGAAGCGCGACAGGTGCCGCATGTCCCCAGTCTGGAAGTGCCCGCCCGGATAGCGCCGCCGGCACTCCGCGACCATCCGCGGCGAGAGGTCGAGCCCGTGGAGCTCATGCGCGACCTCGACCAGGTATCCCGCGATCCGGCCCGCGCCGCATCCGAGCTCGAGGACGCGCCCCGAGAGGTCCTCGCGGTGACGGATCAGAATCATCACCTCGACCGGCCGCAGCTGTCGGTTGCTGTAGCGGTGGACGAAGCGGCCCGTGCCCCACACCGAGAGGTCCACCGCCCGGGGTCCGCCGACGGCGCGGCGTGGTTGCTCATCGCCGCCGGCGGCTGTCCGCCGACCGGGTCACGAACCTAGGTCTCGCCGCGGCCGCGGGCGATCGCGATCTCCCCGGTGCGAGCCATCTCGATCAGGCCGAACGGCCGCACCAGCCGCTCGAAGGCGTCGACCTTGTCGTAGGTGCCGGTCACCTCGACGATCAGCGAACGCTTGGAGACGTCGATGATCTTCGCCCGGAAGATCTCGCAGATCTGCATGACCTCCGCGCGCGCCACGCCGTCGGCGGAGATCTTGAACATGGCAAGCTCGCGCGCGAGCGTCTCGGCCGGCTCGAGATCGCGGATCTTCAGGACGTTGACCAGCTTGTGGAGCTGCTTGGTCACCTGATCGATCGGGTGCACGGCGCCGTCGAGGGTGAGCGTGATCCGCGAGATCCGCTCGTCGTCGGTGGGGCCGACCGCGAGCGTGTCGATGTTGAACCCGCGCCGGGCGAACAGCCCGGCGATCCGCGTCAGGACGCCCGGCTTGTTCTCGACCAGGATCGAGAGGATGTGCTTGCGGCCCGTGCGCAGGCCCCCCGCCGCCTCGAGCTCATCGAGCGACAGGACGTCCTTTGTGGCTGGCTCACCCATCGCTCACCCCACCATGTTCCGGGCGGGCTGCCCCGCCGGGATCATCGGGTAGGTGTTCTCCTCCCGGGTGACGCGCACGTCGACCACGACCGGTCCCTCGGTGGCCAGCGCCTCGCGGATGCCCTCCGCCAGCGTCGCCTTGTCCTCGAGGCGTACCCCGGTGGCGCCGTAGGCCTCCGCGAGCTTGACGAAGTCCGGCCAGCGGCCCATCTCGACGTGACTGTAGCGGCGGTCCCAGAAGAGCTCCTGCCACTGCCGGACCATCCCGAGGTAGCCGTTGTTCATGATGAACACCTTGACCGCGATGCCCTCCTGGGCACACGTGGCAAGTTCCTGCGCGTTCATCTGGAACGAGCCGTCGCCGCTGATGCAGATCACGGTCTGCTCGGGGCAGCCGGCCTTGGCGCCCATCGCCGCCGGCAGCCCGAAGCCCATCGTCCCGAGGCCACCCGAGTTGATCCACCGGCGCGGGGCGGGGAAGTGGTAGTACTGGGCCGTCCACATCTGGTGCTGGCCGACGTCGCTGGTGACGATCGCCTCACCGCCGGTGGCCTCGTAGAGCGCCTGGATCATGTACTGCGGCTTGATCTCGGAGTCGGCCGACTCCTCGTAGGCGAGCGGGTGGCGCTCCTGCCACACGCGGATCCGCGACCACCACTCGTCGAGGCGTTGCGGGTCGGGGGTGAGCGCCCGATACTCGGCGGTCAGCCGCGGCAGGATGTTCTTGGCGTCGCCGACGATCGGGATGTGCGCGGGGACGTTCTTCGAGATCTCCGCCGGGTCGATGTCGATGTGGATGAACTTCGCCCGCGGGGCGAACTCCGACAGCTTCCCGGTCACCCGGTCGTCGAAGCGGGCGCCGATCGCCACGATCAAATCCGCCTCGTCCATCGCGTAGTTGGCCGCTCGGGTGCCGTGCATCCCGAGCATCCCTAGCCACTGCGCATGCGGCGCGGGGAACGCGCCGAGCCCGTTGACCGTGCACGTCACCGGGAAGCGGTCGACGGTCGCCAGCTCGGTCAGCTCGGCGGCGGCGCCGGCGCTGATCACCCCGCCGCCCGCGTAGATCACCGGCCGGCGGGCGTTGGCCAGCGCCTTGCCGGCGAACCGGATCTGCTTCTGGTTGCCGTCGGTGGTCGGCTGGTAGCCGGGGAGGTGCACGTCGGTGACCGGCTCGTAGGGGATGTCGGCGCGGCTGTAGTCCTGCGGGATGTCGACCACGACCGGACCGGGACGGCCGGTCCGGGCCACGTGGAAGGCCTCGTGGATCGAGCGCGGGAGCTCGAGCGGGTGCTGGATCATGAAGCTGTGCTTGACGACCGGCATCGTGATGCCGATCGTGTCCGCCTCCTGGAACCCGTCGGTCCCGAGCAGCTCGGTCCGGACCTGCCCGGTGATGAAGACCACCGGCACCGAGTCCATCATCGCGTCGCAGATCGGCGTGACCAGGTTGGTCGCGCCCGGCCCGCTGGTGGCGAGCGCCACCCCCACCTTGCCGGTGGCCTTGGCGTAGCCCTCGGCGGCGTGGCCGCCGCCGGCCTCGTGGCGCACGAGGATGTGGCGGATCCCGGCGTCGTAGAAGGCGTCGTAGGTGGGAAGGTTCGCGCCGCCGGGCAGGCCGAATACGACGTCGACACCTTCTGCCTTCAGGCATTCCATCAGGGCGTCGACTGCACGCATGGCGCTCGCCTCCTTCCAGCGATGAGGGGTCTGAAGCGCGCGCGGACGGGCCGCACGCGGCCGGAAGGCCGAGTGTACCAGCGGGTTTTCGTTTCGCCGGTCTCGGGCTGCGCTGCGCGCAGCCTCCCTGGGGCCGGTCATCCGGACGCCCGGCTCGGCCGCCGCCGCCGGCTGCCGCCCAGCGCCACCGGCCGGAGCACCATCGAATCGCGCGGTATCGGCCGTGAACGGTGTTGACGACTTGTGGCCGGCGGCCCCGGGCGCTGCCGCCGGGCGTCCGGGTCTGCGCGGTGGCCGCCTGACCGCACATTTCGTACCTCCCAGCCTCGAGACCCGGGCCGCGGCCGCGCTAGTGGTCGCTGATCGCCAGAGATCGCGTCCGCGGCCCTCCCAGCGCGGCGCGAGGAACGTTTTGATCGCTCCGGACCGGGGGCACACCGGCCGGCGGTCGCGTTTTGCCGGCCTCGCGCTCAGGCCGCCCGCTCGCGCATGCTCGCTTCCGAGGCGATCGCCACGTCGGGGTACTCGAGCTCGGTTCCGCAGCTGATGCACAGCGCGTCGTGCAGCTTGACCACGCGGCCACAGCCCGGGCACTGGCGGCGAAGCTCGCGGTCCTCCCAGCGGTAGCAGACCGCCGCGAGCAGGCCAAAGAACGGGATCAGGCCGGAGACGAGGAACCAGAGGAAGAACGAGCTTCCCTTCATCCGCCCGACGATCCCTCCGGCCAGGCCGAAGAAGAACATGATGACGAGCAGGCCCATGTCAGCCATGGGCCCGCCCTCACCAAACCAGCGTCTTGAGCGCCCAGAGGACCGCGACGACCACGGCCACCGCGACCACGGTCCAGAAGATCGCCATCACGAAGCCGATGACGAGCTTCACCGCCAGTGCTCCAGCGAGGAGCAAGACCACGCCCGCGGCCGCCCGGCGAACCACCGGCGGACGCGACGGACTAGGCTCGAGTTGCGTTTGCATACAACAAAGCGTAGCGCTCCGGGCCACCCCCGATCGCGGGCCCGGAGCGGGTCAGTCGTATACGCGCTTGAGGTGCTCGAAACGGGCCTGCGGGGCCGCTTGGCGGCCCTCGAGGCGGAGCCTGGCCAGCCGGTAGCGCCGCACGGCGGCGGCGGGCCCGTCGGTGCGCCGGTCGGCCACCAGCAGCAGTCTGGAGGAGCGGATGGGTGCGGTCATGGGGAGCATCATCGCCCGCGCCTCGGGACCCGGCATTGGCCCTCGGTACAAACTTGCTTCGATCCGGCCCTCCGCGCGGCCCGGCTCGGCCGGATGCGGCGATCGGTACCAGTCAGCTGCGCGCCGCCGCCGGCTGAGGCGCGGGCACGGCACGGGTGGCGGCGTCGAGCGCCGCGCGGGCGCGCCCGTCGAGTCGCCGGCGCACCCGCCGGCGGGCCCCGGAGAACGCGAGGTTGGCCAGGGTGACGAACCCGATCTCATCGGCCCGCAGGGCGAGCAGCAGGTGCGCGATCCGATCCGACGCCGGGAGCTGGCGATCGGTCGCCCGCACGCAGTAGCAGTGCACCCGCCGTCCGCCCGGCCGCACCAGCAGCGCCCCGGCTTCGCCGACCAGCCACACCCCCAGGCGGCCGCGCTCGAGCACGAGCCCGCTCCGCCCGTGCAGCTCCCGCGCGGCGTGGCCGACGAGATCGGCGAGCAAGCCGAGGGCGACTTGCTCGGAGCCCGGCGCGCCCGCCGGCCGCTGCGGCTTGAGCACGCGAGCTCCGCGAGCCGCGTAGAGCTCGGGGATCGCCCAGGCGTGGGCGAGGCAGAGCAGCGCGAACGGCAGCGTGATCGGCCCGGCCGCGCCCAGCACCACCGCCGCGGCGAGGAACGGCAGCGTGTGTGCGACCGTCGAGAGCGTCCACAGCCGGCCGGCGCGGCGCAGCGCGCGTTCGTCTGCGCGCGGGCGCCAATGGACCCGCGCCAGCTCGGGAAGCGCCTGGCCGGCCGTCGCCGGCGCCGAGCCCCCGGTAGCCGTCTCTAGCCTCCGGCGATCGGCCGGCGGAGGATGACCACGGGCGCCTCGAGGGGCAGCTCCCGCACCTGCTCGGCGTGGCCCTCGCCCTCCGAGACGACCGCGAAGTAGCCCTGCTCGAGCTCGGCGTGGAAGGCGGCCACCGCCGCCTCGACGCTCGCGGGGTCCTCGGCCGTCCACTCCGCCAGCGTCGTGTGGCCGGTGTGGTCCATCCTGATGAGTCGCGACATCCTCCGAGCCTCCTGACGCGGGTTACCCCCGCGCATCCTACGCCGTCGCCGCGGTGACGGCGAGGGTCCCGCTCAGGTTCAGCGCGCTCACGCAGCCGGCCGGCGGCGGCGGCGGCCCGGGCGCCGCCGCCGACTCGATTCGGCGCAACCACACCTCCCGCGCCCGGCCCGGCTCGACGGAGAACGCGTCGTCGTCGGGCGCGTAGCCCGGAACCAGCGGCCGGACGCCGTAGAGGAACCGGCGTGCCGAGACGGTGAGCCGGGCGCCGCGGTCCTCGAGCGCCGACAGCGCGACGCTCAGCCCCAGCTGCTCGGGCGTCTCGCGGGCCGGCGGCCGCCCGGCGGGCAGGCGGAAGCACTGCGAGAGCAGACGGGTCGTCTCGGCGCCGCGCTGCTCGAGACTGACCACGATCAGGTCCTGAGCCGGCGGACCGAAGCGATATGCCCACGAGGCGTCCACGAACCGGCCGAGCAGCGCCTCGACGTTCTCGCTACGCCCGCTGTGCGGCGCGAGGACCTCGTCGCGCTCGATCTCCTCGACGCGCACCTCGAGGTCGCGGTACATGGCCACGCGGAGCGTCGCCGCCTGCGGCCTCGGCCCGTCGTTGGCGAGGTGGACGGCGACGCCGTCCAGCCCCTCGTCGGTGCTCCACACCGCCACGGGGGCGCAGGCACGGCGAACGTGGTGGTAGGCGACCTTCGGCGCGCCGCGGTGATCGAGCAGCCCCCAGCCGGCCCCGGGCCGGAGGTCCTTCAGCCACAGGACTAGCGCGCCGCCGCACGCCGAGGCGCCCCGCCGCCACTCCCCGAGCACCTCGCTCATCACCTCGCCCGAGACCTGCCGCGAGAGGGCCAGGTAGCGCTCCGGGTCGACGCTGCGCAGCGTCACGGTGTCGGCCCCGAAGAATTCCCGCAGGTAGTGGTCGCGGACGTCCTCGAAGTCCCAGCCGGCCCCGGGGTCACGCGGGACGCCGAGCTTCCAGCGCGGATCGTTCATGGCCGGCCCTTCGAGTGCGGAGATCTCCACCAGCGCATCGTCGTCGGGCACGTTGGCGAAGGCCAGGCACTCGGCGGCGAAGCGGACGCCGCAGCGGCGGGCGTCCTCGAGCGGCCGCCGGTAGGCCCCGACGCCGTAGTAGTTCGCGATCCCGGCGCCCGGCCGGAACGGAAGGTCGCCGCCCCATGGCGTCGAGGGCACGTACGGCGCCTCCACCTCCGCCTCGGCGATCACCCCCGGCAGCAGCTGCTCGTAGAGGGGGGCCATCGCGCTCGTCGGATCGATCCCCATCATCGCCGCCTGCTGGGCGACCTCGCTGCCGCCGCACAGCATCGCCAGGCTGGGTCGGCCCCCGATCGCGCCGAGGAGCTGGCGCGCCTCGCGCTCGACCGCCGCTCGGAACCCGGGATCGGCGGCCGGATAGTCGAAGTTGGCGAACATGAAGTCCTGCCAGACCAGGATGCCGAGCTCGTCGCACAGATCGTGGAAGGCCTCGCCCTCGTAGCAGCCGATCCCGGGCACGCGCAGCATGTTCATCCCGCCGCGGAGCACCGCCGCGAGCACCGGCCGCAGCCGCTCAGGCGAAGAGCACGGGAGCGCCACGTCGGGCGGTGTCCACACGGCGCCGCGGGCAAACACCGGCGTCCCGTTGACCGACAGCTGAAGCCCGTCGCGCTCGAGCGCCGAAGGCCACTGCAACGAGCGGAAGCCGACCCGTCCGCCGCGGTGGCGCTGCTCGCCACCGTCGGTGGCGAGCACCAGCTCGGCCTCGTAGAGCCCCGGTGAGCCGTGGGTGTGGGGCCACCAGGCCGACACCTCGGGCACGGTCAGCGCGCCGGCGAGGAGCACCCTCTCGCCGCGCTCCTCGAGCGCGAGCGCCGCCTCGTGGCGCCCGCTCGGCCCGTTCAGCGCGACCGCCGCCCCGCGGAGCGCGGGCGCACCGGCCGGCCGGCGCAGCCGGGCGGACACCGCGAGCCTGCCCTCCCCCCGCTCGAGCCGGCTGCGCAGCCGCAAGTCCTCGACCCGGATGCCCCGGCGACGCTCGAGGCGGACCGGCTTCCACGGTCCGACCGCCGCCGGGCCCGAAGCGAACCCCGGCGCCCGGCCCAGCAGCATGGTCCGGAAGAAGCGGAGGTTGCGCTCGACCACGATCTGCGTGCGCCAGCGCGCACGCGGCCGGCGGCTGCCGGCGAGCAGCGGGCTCAGCGCCAGGCAGCGGATCGCGAGTTCATTGACCCGGGCAAGCCGGTCGGTGACCTCGAGCGCGTGGGCGGCGAACATCGAGTCGCTCTCGAGCACCAACCGCCCGTTGACGAACACCTCGGCCACGGTGGCGATGCCCTCCAGCACCAGCCACAGTGCCTCGTCCTCCGCGGGCGGCTCGGTCTCGAACTGCACGCGGAACCACCAGTCCTCACGGTCGAAGTCACGCTCCTCGTCCGCGTGCCAGAGCCCGGCGGCGCGTAGCGCGGCGGCCGCGGTGCCCGGCACCTGCGCCGGCAGCCAGGCGAGGCCGTCGAGCTGCGTCGGGTCGGTGTAGCGCCCGGGGGGAGCCGACGCGAGCTCCCACCCCGCCCAGAGGGTCACCGCACGGCCCCGTCCAGCGCGCTGATCGCGTTGCTCCACGCGTCCGCCAGCGCCCGCACGAGCGGCCCGGCATCGAAGCGGCGGCGGCGGGCGAGGCGGAACGACAGCGCCTTGCAACCGCCGACGATCTCGCGCAGGGGCCCGGTGGCGGGCGCCGCCTCGGCCCCGAGCAGCCATTCGACGTGCGAGCCGGCGATCTCGAACGCCGAGCCGGCCATCCGCACGGTCGCGAACGCGTAGGCGTGGTACTCCTCGAGGCTGCCCGTCAGGAGCGCCGGCAACTCCCGGTCCAGCTGGGTGCCGAAGCGCTCGAACGGGTTCCCGCCCGGGCGCCGGGCCAGATGCCGGGCCAGGAGCTCGCGGGCGGCCTCCCGCAGCGCATCACCGCGCAAGGCCGGCCCGCCGTCGAAGCGCACGAGCTCTGTGTACGGGGGCAGCACGTCGCCGGAGGACGGACCGTCGAGGCGGAAGGCGCCCCGGTAGTCCTCGCCCTGGAGCTCGTGCAGTCCGCCCCCGTGGAAGTAGCGCAGGCGCTCACCCGGAATGTCGATCGCGTCGGCGGCGACCGCGGTCTTCACGTGCTCGCGGCGGTAGCTGGTCGCCGCGGTGTCCGGGAGATGCCACGAGTCGAGCTCGACGATCATCGTACGGCCCCGCTCGAGCTGTTCGGCGATCTGCGCCGGCAGCGGGCGGTAGGCCTGCATCTCGTGGATGTCGATCCCGAACAGCCGCTCCAGATCGTCGGGCGGCGGCTTGAAGAACGTCCACTGGTCGCCCTCGAAGTCGGTCCGGACGAGATGACCGAAGGCCGCCAGCGGCTCGTAGCCGCACGCGTGCAGCAGCTCGATCACGATGTCCGCGTAGCAGTTGGTCTCCGGATACGTGCGGCCGTCGCCGTGCAGCGGATGCGGGCGATAGGCCGCGGGGTCTTGCCCCGACAGGCTGCGCAGGCGCCGGTCCCCCGTGGCGCTCAGGACCGCCACAGCGCCTCCCGGGCCAAAGCCGGCCAGCGGCTCGGATCGAGGCCATGGGCACCCAGCAGCGCGAGCACGATCCGCTCGTGGCCGAACCCGACACAGGCGCTGTGTGCGACGCCGCCACCGGCGAGCGCGATCCCGTAGGCGGCGGTGAAGTGATCGCGGTGCTGGTTGAACGACGCCAGCGCGGTCGGCTCCGACCCGGCGATCGGCGCGAGGATCTCGAGCTTCAGCGCCTGATCGCGCTGACTGGTGGCGAGCATGCGCCCGCGGCGGCCGAAGAACGGGTCGCTGGCGTTGTCCAGCTCGGCCTCGAGGCCGAGCCGGCGCAGCAGCTCGAGGCCGCGCTGCGCCCATTCGTCGTGCCACCCCGCGACGACTTCCGGATCGCCGATCCGGACCAGCTCGTGCTGGCGGAACATCTGCCGCCGCGCCGGGTCGTGGGAAGGCTCGTGGCGGAACACCCACGAGCCCCCGGCCTCGACGAACACGCCGCCGGCGGGGAGCGCTCCGCGGGCGGCGATCGCCGGGTATACCGGGTAGCACGCGGCCGGCAACAGCGTGAGGTCGGTCATCTGCTGGAACTCGTCCCAGTCCTCGCGCCGGCTCGCGCGCTCGGCCTGCGCCTCGGCGTCGTGCTCGCCGCCCTCGAACGCGTACACCGTGCCGGCCAGATGCGGAAACGAGCTCAGGTACCCGCTCTGCTCGAAGTGCCGGCGCGGTAACAGCGGGGGGAAGCGCAGGCGCTCGGCGCCATTCTCCACCGCGGCGCGGGTCAGCAGCGCCTCGAGCCGCAGCCGGACGTCCTCGAACTCGGCACTGTGGCCATAGACACCGGGCACCCCCGACGGGAGGATCAACCCGTGGTCGATCAGCTCGGCCAGGAAGCGAGCCTGCTCCGCGGAGGCCTCACGCACCTCAGGCACCGTCAGCGCTCCTTGGCCGCGATCATCAGCAGGCCGGCATCGGTCGAGTGGATGCGCTCGTTGGCGACCATCAGCCGCGCCGAGAGCGCGTCGCGCAGGTGGCGCCCGACGCCGAACGGCGAGTCGTTCTTGTACCCCGCGATGCCGATCACCTCGAGCACCTCGGCACAGATCCGCGGCGCCTGCTCGGAGGCGGCCAGCTTGAGGTTGTTGAAGCGCAGCACCGAGCTCATCGTCTGCAGGCGTTCGCGCCCCGGCTCCTCGCTCCACAGCAGGAAGTCCCGCAGCGCGGACTCGGCCTCGGCGCCGAACATCGTGAGCTCGCTCATCACACGGGAGAGGCGGGTGCCCGCCGGCACCGGCTCGCCGGGCCGCCGGCGGGCGCTCTCGCGCACGAAGGACCGCCCGCGCTCGAACGCATCGGTGGCGATGCCGAGCCATACGAACGACCACAGGACGTGAGACAGCGGCACCAGCGACTCGCTCAGCACCGTCGCGAACGGGAATCCAAGCACCTGCTGAGGCGCGAATTGGGCCCGAACCACGAAGCCGGGCGAACAGGTCCCCCGCATGCCGATCGTGTCCCACGTGCCGGCCGGCTCGAGCTCGGTCTCCGAGCCACGGCTGAGGACCATCACCTGGTCTCCGGGCTGCGCATCCTCGGAGCGCCGTACGGTGGTGAGCAGGTCGTCGCAGTGAGCGCCGTAGCTGACCGTCGGCGCTTGCTTCTCGAAGCGCAGCCGTCCCGGCTCTCCGGGCGTCACCGCCGCGATCGAACGGCCCAAGTCCCCGCCGGTGCCGATCTCCGAGGTGACCGAAGCGATCAGGCGCTGATCGCCGGCCACCTCGCCGAGGTAGGACTCGAACCACGACCCCGCCTCGAGGTGGCGTGCGAGGGTGGCGACCTGGATCTGGTGCATCGCGAACACCATCGCCGCGGCGGCGCAGCGCCGGCCCAGCTCGAGGCAGCCTCGGGCCACGCCGGCAAGCGAGATCTCGCCGCCGCCGAGCTCGGCGGGCACGAGCGCGGAGAGGGCGCCGGCCTCGCGCAGGGCGTCGACCGCCTCGAACGGGAACCGGGCGTCGCGATCGACCTGCTCGGCGTGGCGGCCGGCTACGTCGTCGGCGATCCTCCGTAGCTCCGCGACAAACTGCTGATCGCGGTCGACGGCGACGCTCACGCCGCCTGAGCGTCGAGCTGCCCGACCGCGGCGGCGATCCCTGCGACGGTCTCGAACATGCTTCGCTTGAGCATGCTGTCCGGGAACTCGATGTCGAACGTGTCCTCTAGCGCCAGCATCACGTTGACACTCGCGTGCGAGCTCATGCCGGCCCTGAAGAGATCGGCGTGGTCGTCGAGCGTATCGACGTCGACCGCCAACCGCGCGTGTTCGCGCAGCACCCGCCGAACCTCGGATGCGAGCCTGTCATTCATCAGCGTGTCCCTCTGCCTTCGTCGTCTCCGTCTGCCTTCGTCGCCACCACCACCGCGGCGGCGAGGTGTCGGTTGTGACTGAGCGTGACCGACAGCGCTTCCACGCCCGCGCTTCGTGCCAGCGCGTGCGCAGTACCGGTCAAGCGTACCGACGCCCGGCCCGCCGGATCACGGCGTACCGAGATCGACCGCCAGTCGACCGGCTGCTCTCCCGCGAGCAGCGCCTTCATCGTAGCTTCCTTGGCGGCAAACACGGCCGCCAGCCGCGCCGGATCGCCGGCGGCGTCGACGCGCTCCTCCCGGGTGTAGATACGCTCGAGATACCGCTCGCCGTGGATTGAGAGCGACTCCCGCACCTCGTCGGGACAGACCAGGTCGATTCCGATGCGAACGGTCATCGACCGATGTCGACCATCCCCCGGGAACCGCGCGCCCCGGAGGCCTCAGCCCGCCTGCCGGACGCGCTCGCGGATCAGCCGGGTGATCGTGGCGCCGTCGGCTCGCCCCTTGGTCTCCCGCATCACGTACCCGACCAGAGGTCCGATCGCCTTGAGATTGCCGGCGCGAACCTGCTCGGCGGCGGCGGGATCGGAGGCGATCGCGCGATCGACGAGCTCGCCGAGGCCGTCGTCCTCGGCGCTCAGCGCGCCGAGGCCCTCCCGCGCGACGATCGCCCGCGGGTCCCCCCCGTCGGCCACCAGTCGGCTCAGGACCTCGCGGGCGGCGTCACGGCTGACCTCCCGGGCCTTGACCATCGTCGCCAGCGCAGCGAGGCTCTCCGGCGCCACGTTGCTCTCGGCGGGGTCGCGGTCAGAGCCGATCCGCTCGACCAGCTGGGGGATCCAGTTGGACAGCTCGACCGGGTCTACGCCGCCGTCGGCGGCCCCAGCGGCGAGCGCGCGCTCGAAGTAGTCAGCCAGGTCGGCGCGGAAGGCGAGGTCACGGGCGCGGCCGGCGCTCAAGCCGAGTTCGCGTTCGAACCGGGCGGCCCGCTCGGCCGGGAGCTCGGCCGGGAGGGCCTCGCGCGCGGCGGCGAGCATCGCGTCGGTGGCGACCAGCGGGACGAGGTCCGGCTCGGGGAAGTAGCGGTAGTCGTGCGCCTCCTCCTTGGAGCGCAGCGGCGTTATGCCGCCCGACACCGGGTCGTAGTGCAGAGTCTCTTGGACGACTGCCTCGCCGGCCTCGATTAGCCCAATTTGCCGCTGGATCTCGGCTCGCACGCCGCGCTCGAGGAAGCGGAACGAGTTCATGTTCTTGAGCTCGGTCTTCGTCCCGAGCACGGCCGACCCGGCCGGCCGGACGGAGACGTTGGCATCGCACCGCAGCGAGCCCTCCTCCATGTTGACGTCGGAGACTCCGATCTGCTTGAGCGTGGTGCGGAGCAGGCTCAGCCACTCCCGGGCTTGCTCGGGGGAATGAATGTCCGGCTCGGTCACGATCTCGACCAGCGGCGTGCCGCCGCGGTTAAAGTCGACCCAGCTGCGGTCCGAGCCGTGGATGCGGCCGCTGGCCCCGAGGTGGTTCAGCTTGGCCGCGTCCTCCTCGAGGTGCACGCGATGGATGCGGACGTCTCCGAGACGGCCGCCCCGGCACAGCGGCACGTCGTACTGAGAGATCTGATAGCCCTTGGGGAGGTCGGGATAGAAGTAGTTCTTGCGGTGAAACAGCGAGCGCTCGGCGATCTCGCACCCGAGCGCGAGGCCGATCATCATCCCAAAGCGGATCGCGCGCTCGTTGACCACGGGGAGCGCCCCGGGCAGGCCCAGGCAGACCGGACAGGTGTGGATGTTCGGCGAATCGCCGAACGACAGCTCGCAGCCGCAGAACATCTTCGTCCGGGTCTTCAGCTGGACGTGGATCTCGAGGCCGATTACGGGCTCGTACTCGGTCATCCGCGGGCCGCGCTTTCCCCGCTCCGGCGCGCCGGGCTGCCGTCGAACCCGATCGCTCGCTCGAGCGCGTGGGCCGCGTCGAGCAGGCGGTTCTCGCTGAACGCCGGCCCCGCCAGCTGGAAGCCGACCGGCAGGCCGTCGCTGAGCCCGGACGGGATCGAGATGGCCGGGATGCCGGCGAGCGGCATCGGCACGGTGCAGAAGTCGTTCAGGTACATGGCCAGGGGGTCGTCGGTCTTCGCCCCGAGCGCGAACGCCGTCCACGGGCTCGTCGGCGTCACGATGAAGTCGAAGCGCTCGAAGGCGGTGCGGAAGTCCTCGGCGATCTTCGTCCGGACTTTCTGGGCGGTGCCGTAGTAGGCGTCGTAGTAGCCGCTCGAGAGGGCGTAGGTGCCGAGCATGATCCGCCGCTTGACCTCGGCCCCGAAGCCGTGCGAACGGGTCTGGCTGTACATCGAGACGAGGCCGGCCTCGCCATCCTCACGCAGCCCGTAGCGCACTCCGTCGAAGCGGGCGAGGTTCGCCGACGCCTCGGCCGGGGCGATCAGGTAATACGCCGACAGGGCGTGCGGCGCGTGCGGCAGCCGGCACGGCTCGACCGAGGCGCCGAGGCCCTCGGCCCGGGCGAGCGTCGCCTCGAAGCTTTCCCGCACCCCCGGCTCGACGCCGCCGCCGGCGCCGGTCAGCTCCTCCGGTACCCCGAGCCGGATGCCGCTCAGGTCCTCCGCGCGCGGCACCCGGATCGCCTCGGGAAACTCGAGCGAGGTCGAATCGCGCCGGTCGCGGCCGACCATGTGCGCCAGCAGCAGCGCCGCGTCGGTGACATCGCGAGTTAGCGGGCCGGCCTGGTCCAGCGAGGAGGCAAAGGCGATCATCCCGAAGCGCGAGCACGCACCGTAGGTCGGCTTCAGCCCGACGATCCCGCACAGCGCCGCAGGCTGGCGGATCGAGCCGCCGGTGTCGGTGCCGATCGCCCACGGGGCGAGGCCCGCGGCGACGGCGGCCGCGCTGCCGCCCGAGGATCCGCCGGGAACCCGGGCACGGTCCCACGGATTCAGCACCGGGCCGTAGGCGGAGTTCTCGTTGGAGGAGCCCATCGCGAACTCGTCCTGGTTGGTCTTGCCGAGCAGGGGCGCTCCGGCGCGCTGGAGATTGGCCACCACGGTCGCGGTGTAGGGCGGCCGGTAGCCTTCGAGGATCCGCGACCCGGCCTGGCTCGGCACTCCCTCCGTGCAGAACAGGTCCTTGACGGCGAGCGGGACGCCGGCCAATGGCGCATCGCCGGGGTACTCGCCTGCCGGCGCCCTGGGCGCCACCCACGTGAACGCGTTCAGGTCGTCGGCTGCCGCGCGCGCCCGGTAGGCCTCGAACAGCTCGGCCGGGTCGATCTCCCGGGCGCGGACGCGCTGGGCCGCGGCCGCGGCCGTCAGCTCGATCAGCTCGTTCACGCCGCCGCCGGGCTCGGGACGCCGAAGCCGCCGGCGTCGACGGGCTCGGGCGCCGGGCGCAGAGCCGTCTCACGGCGCAGCGACGGCTCTGGATCGTCGTGGCGCAGGACGTTGACCACGTCGACCACGTGGGAGGTGGGTGGTACGTCGTCGAGGTCGAGCTCGCGGATCTTCTCGATGTGCTCGAGCACGTGGGACAGCTCCGCGGCCATCCGCTCGAGCTCCACCTCGGTCAACTCGAGCCGGGCGAGCCGGGCGACATGGAGCACTTGGGCACGATCGAGCATTGAGCACCATTCTAGGAACGCACCCCACCGCTCGCGGCGACGGTGGGGATGTCGGTGCGCTCGTCGCGCGCACCGACTCCCTCCTGGCGCAGCGACAGAAACGCCCCGGCGAGCAGCCCGCACGCGGCGGCCAATCCAATCGGCGCCCAGACACTCTGCTGCGGCGGATGGCTGACCGCCACGTCGACCGCGAGCCACACGGCGTTGAGCAATGCGAGCACGGTGGCGATCACGCTCATCGTCGCCGGCAGCGCCGGCGCTCGCCGCGAGGCCTGCAGGTACGCCAGCGCGAACGCGGCCAGGACGGCCAGCAGCGCCATCCACCGCACTCCGGTGAGGGCCTGCCACCCGGTCCGGGCGCCGTACCAGGGCGCCGCGAACAGCAGCACGAGGAGCGCCACCGCACCGGCGCCGGCGAGCAGCTCTCCACCACGCAGCCTCGAAAGCTGAAGTCCCACGCGGGGCAAGCCTACGCGCTGCGCATTCGCGCTTGCGTGGCCGCGGCCGCGGCCCGCTCGTCGCGCAGCGACTCGAGTCCGCCGTAGGCGATCCCGAGCGCCCATACGACGGCCAGGAACGCCCCAAGCTTCTGATCGACGACCTCGTCGGGCGACGGGAGCGCGATCAGGACGCGGTAGATCAGCACGGCCGAGGTCGCGGTCCCGAGCAGCATCACCAGCGCGCCGGTATTGGGGCGGGCGCCGTTCGAGCGCCCGCCGAGGCGAAGCGGCGCCGCCGCGAGGGCCGCGACGATCGTCGCCAGCATCAGCCACCGCAGGACGCTCAGGCCCTGCCACGCGTTCTCGGTGCCGACCAGCCGCGCGGTCCGGCCGGGGACGCCGTCGACCCCGTACCACGCGAGCGCGAACATCGTCACCGCCAGCAGCAGGGCGCTGATCGCGCTCACGATCTCGCCGCGGAGATGGCCTGCCCGCGCCGGCATGGCGCCGGACGCTAGACGATTGCCGCACTCGGAGCGTGGATCAGCCGAGGACGCGGACGGGCGCGGCCGCGCGCCCCTGCCGGCGGCGACCCCCGACCGGCGGCCGCCGGTGCGGCTCCAGAGCCAGCCGCAGGGCGTCGAACGCGCTGCTCAGGTCGTGGGCCAGGTCGACGACATCGGGGACCACGGCGGGGTCGGCGCAAAGGCCGACGTCGAGCGAGCCGCAGTAGGACTGGACGGCCACGGACACTCCGTGCCCCCGCACCAGCGGAGCGGCCGGGTAGATCGCCAGCACACGACGGCCGAGCATGTAGCGCCCGGCCGCCGGACCGCTCTGCAGCGCGAGGACCACGTTGAATGTCTGCGGCCGCGTCGCCACCCAGGCGGCGGCGCCCCGCAGCGGCGCCGGCGCGAGCCGCGACAGGGCCAGCGCCGAGCTGAGCGCGGAGGCGTAGTCGGTGCGCCGGTTCTCGCGGGCCTGCCGCGCGACCTCGACCAGCGCGGCGCGCGGATTGCGTTCGCCGACCGGCAGCTCCACCAGCACCGCCGACGGTCGCTCGCCGGAGCGCGACGGCACCAGGGCCCGGAGCCACGGATGCGACTCGCCGTGGCGGCGCAGGTAGCGGCCGAGGGCGAGCGACGCCGTCGCCAGCACGACGTCATCCTCGGTGGCGCCGGCGAGCCGGGCAAGCTCTCGGGCGACGTGACGCGAGAGCCGGCCGAACGCCAGCGAGCGATCCCCGCCGATCGGCCGGTTCAGCGCCGTCGCCGGCGCCGGAGCGCCGACCGCGCCCAGCGCCGATCCGAGACGCCTGAGCTCGCCGGCCGCCTCGGCGGCGAGCGAGGGGTCGATCACCGCGCGCACCGCCAGGGCGCCGGCGGCGCCGGCCAGGCCGAAGCGCTCCGCCGCCGACGCGCGAGCGCGTTCGAGAACCCCCGGCGTCCGCAACGGCCGGAGCGGTGCCCCGACCTCCGCCGCGGCCAGCGGGCCGGCGTCGAGCAGCAACGGTTCGAGGGCCGACGGCGGGGCGCCGGCGAACACGGCCGGGTGGACGACCGCGACGAGCGCGAACCGGTCGCGATCGAGCCCGTCCACGAGATGCAGACGCCAGCGCGGACGGTCATGCTGGAGCGGTTCGGAGAGCAGCTGCGCGGCGAGCGGGCGGAGCCCGGGCAGGCCGCCTCCGCGGGGAATCCGCGCCGTGCGCACGTGCTCGCCGATCCGGAAGCGATCGTCGCTCACCCACATCGGGTCGTGTAGCCGCAGCGAGGACCTCTCGACCCGCGAGCGTAGGCGCGGCAGGCGCTCGAGCCGCCCCGCGACGTGGGCGCACAGCTGCCGACGGCTCGGCGGCGCGCCGGCGAGCAGCATCGTCCAGCCGAGCGCCAGGGGCGCCGAGCCGGTCTCGATCCGCAGAAAGCTCTCGTCGAGCGCGGACAGGTGCTCCACGGTCACGCGTTCTCCTCGGGATCGAGCGTCGTGCTCGTCAGGGTCACGAACATAGCGCGCCTTCCGAGCACCGGGGGCGCGGCGAGCGAGTGAACAACCCGCTCTTTGCGGGCTTCCGCATCCTCATCGCGGCCCTGCGCCGGCGGGCTAGCGTCGCGAGATTGGCGCGAGGTCGGCGACGAGCTTGCGCTCGGAGCCGTCCCGGCTGAAGCGGATGACCACGATCCCGCCCGGCTCCAAGCCCGTGACGACCCCTTCGCCGAAGCTCGGGTGGTGGACGTCCTCGCCGAGGCGGAAGCGGGCGCCGACCCCGCCGCCGCTGGCGGCGGCGCCTGCATGCGGGTCGCCGGCGGCCGCCGCCGCCCACGAGGTAGCCCGCGCCCTCACCGCACCCAGCCCGAGCGGCTGCTGCTGCGCGCGATCGGTCAATTGGGGCGGGATCTCGGCCAGAAAGCGGCTCGGCGCGCCGAAGTTGCGCGCGCCGAACACCGTGCGTGTCCGCGCGTAGGTCAGGTACAGATCGCGCTGGGCGCGGGTGATCCCGACGTAGCAGAGGCGCCGCTCCTCCTCGAGTCCGCCTTCGTCGAGCGCCCGGGAGTGCGGGAAGACTCCCTCCTCGCAGCCGATGATGAACACGATCGGGTACTCGAGCCCCTTGGCGTTGTGGAGGGTCATCAGCGTCAGGAGCCCCTCCGCGTCGGTCCGGTCGTCGGCGTCGGAAACCAGCGCCAGCTGCTGGAGGAAATCCGGCAGCGACGGCGCCGGCTGCGCGCCGTCACCGTCGCCATCGCCTTGCGCGCCGTCGTACTCGGCCGCCACGTTGACCAGCTCCTCGAGGTTCTCGAGCCGTCCCTGCGCCTCGATCGTCCGCTCGGCTTCGAGCGCCTCGAGGTAGCCGGTCTCCTGGAGCGTCTCCTTGAGCAGGGCGGAGATCGGCGCGCCGCTTTCCACGCGCTCGCGCAGCACGTGCATCGTGGCCATGAATCGCTTGAACGCCTTGACCGCGGCGGCGCCGAGGCCGGGCACCTGGTCAGGCTCAGAGGCGGCCTCCCAGATCGACACCCCCATGGTGTTGGCAAACGCCAGCACGCGGCTCAGCGAGGTCGCGCCGATGCCGCGGCGCGGCGAGTTGACGATTCGCGTGAACGCGCCCACGTCGTGCGGGTTGACCAGCACGGTCAGGTAGGCGATCGCGTCCTTGATCTCGGCCCGTTCATAGAACTTGGTGCCGCCGATCACCTGGTAGGCGATCTCCGAGCGCACGAGCGTGTCCTGCAGGACGCGCGACTGCGCGTTCGTGCGATAGAAGACGGCGATCTCCGACCGCGCCGTCCCGTCGTCGACCAGCCGCAGCACCTCGCCGGTGACGAACCGGGCCTCGGCGTGCTCGTCGTCGAGCTCACGGACCTTGAGCGGATCGCCCTGGCCGATGTCGGTCCACAGCAGCTTCGATTTGCGTCCGCGGTTGTTGGCAATCACCGCGTTGGCGGCGTCCAGGATCGTCTGGGTCGAGCGGTAGTTCTGCTCCAGTCGAACCACGTGGGCGTCCGGGAAGTCGTCCTCGAACTCGAGGATGTTGCGGATGTCGGCGCCTCGAAACTCATAGATCGACTGATCCGGGTCTCCGACCACCGCGAGGTTGCGGCGCTCCTCGGCCAGCAGCTGGAGCCACCGGTACTGGGCGTGGTTGGTGTCCTGGTACTCGTCGACCAGGACGTGGCGAAAGCCGGTGGCATAGCGCGCGCGCACCTCGGGGAACAGTTCGAGCACGTTGACCGCGCGGACCAGCAGGTCGTCGAAGTCCATCGCGTTCATCCGGTGCAGCTCGCGCTCGTACATGCGGTAGACGTCAGCGACCGTCTGCTCGAAGTACGAGCCCACCATCCGGCCGTAGGCATCGGCGTCGCGGAGCTTGTTCTTGGCGTCGGAGATCTGGGCGTGCACGGAGTTCGGGGTGAAGCGCTTGGGGTCGATCCCGAGCTCGTCCAGGCACCGCTTGACCAGCCGGCGGGCATCGGCCTGGTCGTAGATGGTGAACTGCCGCGTGTAGCCGAGCCGGTCCGCGTGCGCGCGGAGCATTCGGGCGCACGCGGCGTGGAAGGTCATCACCCACATCGCCCGGACGCGACGGCCGACCAGCAGCTCGGCGCGGTCGCGCATCTCGCCGGCCGCCTTGTTCGTGAACGTGATGGCGAGGATCTCGCTGGCCTGGGCGGCCCCGGTGGCGGTCAGGTACGCGATCCGGTGAGTGAGCACCCGGGTCTTGCCCGAGCCGGCGCCGGCCAGGATCAGCAACGGACCGTCGCCGTGGGTGACCGCCTCCCGCTGGGGGTCGTTGAGCCCCGCCAGCAGGGCGTCGAGCTCGGTCGTCGTCTCGGAGGCGGCCATCTGGGCCCAACGGTAGCGAGGCGAGCGGCATCCTCTGCCGCGTGGACGAGCTCAGAGCGGCATGCGCGCGGGTGGCCGAGCGGGCCGCGTCGGTGCGGATCGCCACCGAGCGGATCGCCGCCTACGCCGCCGGGCTTCCGGCGTTCGCGCCGGCGGCCGGAGCCGACCGGGAGCCGCCCGGCTCACGCGAGGAGCGGGCGGCGTTCTGGCTCACCCTCGACGCGATCAACTTCGGCTCGGGGTGGTTTCCCACCTTGCGCAAGCCCGAGGGCCGCTCCGGATACCAGACGATCGCCGGTGGGCTCCGGCGGCGGTTCGAGGACGCCGGTCCGTGGAGTGCCCGCGAGCTGGCGGACATCGAGGCCGCCGCGATCGCCCGGGTGCTCGGCCAGGATCCCCGACACGAGCTGATGGAGCTGTTCGCCGGCTCGCTGCGCGGCCTCGGCGCCCGCGTGCTCGCGCAAGCGGGCGCTCGGTTCGCCGCGGTGGCCGACTCCGCCGGCGGCTCCGCGGTGGCGCTGGCGCTGCATCTGGGAGGCTGGCCGTGCTTCGCCGATGTGTCGTTCTACGACGGACTCACCGTGCCGTTCCTCAAGCGCGCGCAGATCGCCGTCGCCGACCTGCACCGCGCCGGCGTGGCGGAGCTCGCCGACCTCGACCGCCTGACCATGTTCGCCGACAACCTCGTCCCGCACGTGCTCCGCCTCGACGGGGTGCTGCGATTCGACCCCGCGCTGGTGGCGGCGATCGAGCGCGGGGAGCTGATCGCGCACGGCTCACCCGAGGAGGTCGAGATCCGGGCCTGCGCGCTGCACGCCGTCGAGCTGATCGTCGCCGCGCGCCCCGGGTCCTGCCCTGCCGCGGTCGACCAGCTGCTGTGGAACCGCGGCCAGGAGCCGCGCTACAAGGCGGTCCCGCGCCACCGCTCGCGCTGCACGGCGTATTGAGGCGCCGACGCCGACCTGCTCGGGCCCGGACTGGCCCGGTCCCATGGACGCCGGGCGAAGCCCGGCCCCTACCCCCCAGACGCCTCGCTGCGCGCTTGGAGGATCGCCTCGGCGCCCGCCTCGCCGACCAAAAGCTCCGGGCGCATGGTCCAGCTCCCCGCCGGGTCGAGCGCCGGGAAGCGGCCGATTCGGGCCAGCGCCGGGTCGAGGGCGACCACCGTCGTCTCGCCGCCCAGCGGCGCCGCGGCGGTGGCGATCACGGTGACCGACCCGCCGTCGCGGATGCTGCGCGCCGCCGCCAGCGCCCGGCGCGCCGCCGGCGCGGGCAGTCCCTCGAGCGTGTCGACGAGCACCACCGCGTGCGACCCGCGCGCCGCGAGCCGGCGTCCCTGGTCGATCGCGCGCTCGAGCGCCAGCGCCTGCACGTCCGCCGACGCGCCGAGCGCCACCGCCGCGACCGGCTCCCCCGGCCACTCTGGGATCTCCTCGGGGCGCACGCCGACCAGCGCGAGCAGCAGCTGGACCTCGTCCTGGCCGGCCAGCTCGGCGGCGATCCGCCGGAGCGCCTCGGTCTTGCCGGCCTGCGCGGGCCCCGCGATCACCACCCGCGACCCGCGCCCGATCGGCGCCAGCGACTCGATCGCCGTGATCGTCGGGTCCTCGGAGCCGAGGCGCAGGCGCTCGCTCGGGAAGGCCACGGGCAGCTCGTCGAAGCGGGAGCTGTCGGCGACCTCGGCGGCCGGCCGGTCGTTGATCGTGTCCACCCGGACGAGCGACGCGAACCGCTCCGATCGCCGGGGGGCGCGCCGCGGTCCGGAGATCCGGTCGCCCGAGACGAGGTCGCAGCGCTTGACCTGGGCGGCCGAGATGTAGACGTCGTCGTCGGACGGATCGGGGGGATGGACGCGCATGAAGCCGGAGCCGTTGGCCAGCAGCTCGACGACGCCCTCGACGATCTCCTCCGCCGGGCGCTCCAGCGGCTGCGTCTCTCCCGCGTGTTCGGGCTCCGGCGCCTCCTCGTGCGCCTCCCGCTTCGCGCGCGGCTCGGTGTCTTCGCGGTCCTCGCGCTTGCCGCGCTCCTCGCGGGCCTCGGGCTCCTCGCGTCGTTCGCGGGCCTCGGGCTCCTCGCGCCGTTCCCGGGCCTCGAGCTCCTCGCGGTCGTCAGGCCCGCCCGCGCGTCCGCGGCCACCGCGCCGGCCGCGGCGGCGGCGGATGCCGGCGCGGTCCCCCGCCCGTGCGCCGAGCTCCTCGGCGACCGCCTCGGTCAGCTCCTCGGGCTCGGCCGAGGTCGGCTCCTCCGCCAGGTCGGCGGGCGGCGCGACCGGCTCGGCCTCCGCCTCGGGCTCCTCGCGAGCGGCCTCGGGCTCGGCCTCCGCCTCGGGCTCGGCCTCCGCATCGGGCTCCTCGCGAGCGGCCTCGGGCTCGGCCTCCGCGTCGGGCTCCTGGCGAGCGGCGTCTGGCTCGGCCTCACCCTCCCCTCGGCCCTGGCGGCCCAGGATCGCGTCGATCAGCTCGGGCTTTCGCAGGCGGCGATAGCCGTCGATCGACAGCTCGGAGGCGATCGCGTGGAGATCGGCGAGGGGGCTCTCCTCGAGGGCGGAGCGGTCGAGGATGGACATCGGGTTCCTCCTTGGTCGGGCGGATCGGTGGGCTCCGGCCGCGTTGCGCCAGCGACCGGCGATTCAGTGACCGATGACAGTAGCGTCGATCGCCTAAGGCTCGTCGACCGGCCGGCCGCGGTCGCGGGTCACTGTGCCCAGCGAAGCTCGCCGGAGAGCCGCAGCGCGCGCTCGACGCCGACCTCGCCGCGCAGCGCCGCCCGGACCGCGAGGAAGTCCGAGACCTCGGCGACGTCGTGGACCCGCAGCACGTGGGCGCCGGCGTCGAGCCCGTGGGCCACGGCGGCCAGCGTGCCGGCAAGCCGGCCGCGGGGCGAGCGGCCGGTGAGCGCCCCGATGAAGTCCTTGCGGGAGACGGCCAGCAGCACCGGCCGCCCGAGCGAGTGCAGCCGTGGCAGCGCGCGCATCACCTCCACGGTCTGAAACGGCGTCTTGCCGAGGTCCGGGCCCGGGTCGACCATCAGCTGCTCAAACGCCACTCCGCGGGTGCGGGCGAGTCCGATCCGCTCGGCCAGGAACGCCTCCACGTCGGCGACGATGCCGCGATCGAGAGACGGATCGAGCAGCTTCTGCTTGGGCGCCGCACGGGTGTGGGTGAGGATCAGCCCGGCGCCCGTCTCGGCGCACACCGAGGCGGTTGCGGGGTCTCGCAGGCCGGTTGGGTCGTTGACGATCGCGGCGCCGGCCGCGATCGCCGCCCTGGCCACGGCCGGCTTGTAGGTGTCGATCGAGACGAGTGCGCCGAGCTCGCCGCTCACGCGCTCGATCAGCGGTACCACCCGCGCGATCTCCTCCTGGGCGCTGATCGACGGGCGGTTCGTGACGCCGGACTCGCCGCCGACGTCGATCAGATCGGCGCCGGCGCTGAGCAGCTTGCCGGCGAGCGCCACGCGGTCCTCGACGGTACCGTGGGCGCCGCCGTCGGAGAACGAGTCAGGGCTGGCGTTGACCACGCCCATAAGCCACGGGCGCTCCCCGAGTTCGACCCTTCCCCGGGTCGTTCGGAAGCCGAGGCGGTCCCTGCTGGCCATCGCGGTGAGGTTATCCGGCGCTCGAGCGCGGCCTAGTCGGCGGGGTCGGTCGCGCCGGTCCGGGCGGGCCGGCATCGGCCGGCAGCCTAGTCCTTCCAGCCTCGTTCCTGCCGGCTCATGGACGCCCTCAGGCCGCGCGCGCCCCGACAAATGACAACGCGGGCGCCTCAGGCTCAGCCGCCAGCCTGGCGATAGAGCCCGAGGACGACGCCGTACCAGACCGGCGAGGTTTCCTGGTACCCCGGGCAACACGGCGGGCCGCCCGGCGCGCTGATGCCGATCTCGATGTGCGGGCCGGTCGAGATCCCGACGTCGCCGCACCCGACGTCGGCGATCGGCTGGCCGGCGGTCACGTGCGTGCCGACCGGGACGAGCGCCGGGGCGGCATGGCCGTAGTAGATGTAGCGGCCGGCATACGGGCCGCTGTCGACCTTCAGGATCGGGGCGTAGGGACCGAAGCCGCTGATGCCCTCCTGGATGATCGTTCCCGAGGTCATCGCCACTTCGGGGACCTGGTCGCCGCAGGCGCCGTTCACCGTGGCGATGTCGATGCCCTGGTCGAGCGACCACGCGCTCGGCGGCAGGACGAGCGCGAGCGGGCGCAGCGGGAACACCAGCGAGGCGCCCGAGCTCGACGCCACGGCGGCCCGGGCCGCTTCGGGGATCCCGCCCTGCTTGGCCGCCGTCCGCACCGCCACGAGCAGCGACGACGCCGTGCGGCGCCCGACGGTTCCGCTCGGCGGCTGCAGGTCCTTGGCGAACTGAAAGCGCTTGACCGCCGACTGCGTGAGGGGCCCGAAGTATCCGTCTGCGGACACGCCGTAGCCGACGTCGCCCAGCCAGGTCTGGAGCGTCTTCACGTCCCCGCCCGAGGTGCCCTTGCGCAGTACGCGGGCGAACACCGAGGCGGTCCGGGCGGCGCGGACGATCCCGTGGGGCGCGTGGACGGGGACCAGGGCGGCGCCGCCGCTGCTCGCCAGCGCCGACGGCGCGCCGGGGAGGAGCGCGATGGCCGCGACGAGGATGATGCGTCCGGCACGGGTCACTGCCCCGCCACGTTCGGCGTACATGCCCCGAATTCCCGCTCGCGTCGCGGCGTTGCACGCAGTCTCGCATGGAAAGCTGCCGAAAGCGGACACCCGGGACCCCCCGCGGGAGCCGGGTTGCAATTTCGCCTGCGCCGGCAGGATCGGCCCGAGGTTCCCGCGTCGGGAACTTCGGTTCAGGCGGCCGGATGGTCGGCCACGCCGGCTCGGGTCCGCTCGGCGATGATCGCCCGGATCCGCTCGACGGTGTCCTCGGACATCCGCCTGATCTCCCAGTGGGTCAGCTTGAGCACGCGCATCGGCGAGGTCGCGATCACGTCCGCGTTGCGGGGCCGCCGCTCGAACAGGCCGATCTCGCCGATCAGGTCGCCGTCCCCGAGCGTGGCGACCCGGTCGCCGTCCCGGACCACGTCAGCGGTGCCCTCCTCGATCGCGATCAGCTCGGTCGAGTAGTCGCCCTGCTTCATGAGGATCTGCCCCTCGGCCACGCTGGTCTCGGTGGCGAAGGCCGCCAAGCGGTACGCCTCCTCGTCGGAGAGCTCCGAGAAAATCGGAATAGCTTTCAGCCGGGCAGGATCCATTCGGCGCGCACTCTATATCTACAGCGACTCGACTGCAGCTGTGATTTCGCTCACGGACGACTTGGCATCGCCGAACAGCATGCTCGTCTCGGCCTCGTAGAACAACGGATTGTCGATCCCGGCGAAGCCGGAGGCCATCGAACGCTTG
>JAFAXX010000092.1 GCA_019240655.1 Solirubrobacterales bacterium | reverse complement strand
CGAAGTGAGTGTGGATGTAGCTCCAGTGCGGCGAGATCGCCCGCAGCTTCTGGCGCAGCTTTCGCACGAATACGTCGACCGACCGGTCGCCGTGCGCCATGGCGTAACCCCACACGCGCTCGTAGATCTCCTCCCGGCGCAGCACGCGGTCTGACTTCGAGAGGAGATGCAGGATCTCGAACTCCCGCGCCGTCAGCTCGACGCTCGCCTCGCCGACGTAGGCCTGGTGCAGGTCGGGCCGGATGGTCAGCTCGCCCACGCTGGTCGGCGCCGCCAGCTCAGCCAGCTCGCTGCGCCGGTGCCGGCGCAGAACCGCTTCGATCACGCAGATCAGCTCCTCGGGATGACAGGGCTTGGTGATCCAGGCATCGGCCCCGATCCGCAGGCCCCGGACGCGCTGGGCCACCGAGGAGGGACCGGTGCAGACGATCACCGAGAGACCGGGCAGGCGCGCGCAGACGCGCTCCAGATACTCCCAGCTGCCGGGGGCGATCACCGTCACGTCGACGACCAGCGCGTTCAGGCGCATGGCGATGAGCCGCTCGGGCGTCGTCGGGCCGGGTAGGGCGCGGTACTCCCAGCCGAGCGAGTCGAGCCGGTGGACGAAGACCTTCGTGAAGCCCGGATCGCGGTCGATCACCGCGACCCGGATGCGGTTCTGCGGGCGTGCTGCAGCGCCATAAACCGCCGGCAGCCCGTCGCTGTAGTCAGCCGCCATGGCGCGCACTCTAGAGCACGAGACTGTCGCGCCGTCGCGTCGGTGTGAGCGGTAACAAGCTGGTTACACGCAAACTGCGGGTGGTGAGCACGTTGTACGCTCTGATTGTGCCGGTCCAGCCGTCCGAAGTTAAGGCGTCGCGACCGCTGCATCCAGGGGCGTTGGTGGCGCTGATCGCGGCCACGATCGCGATCGCCGGATGCGGTGCGTCCAAGCCCAGCTCATCCTCCACTGCCTCGGCCCGGGCTCCCTCCAGCGCCAGCTCGAGCACGGCCGCCGGCGCCCTGCCGCCCGCGGTCTCAGAGCTCCCGACCGCCGAGCGGCCCCGCGCCGACCGGTTCCCCTCCGCGCGCGGCCACACGCTGCAGCAGCTGGCCTCGCTGGCCGGCTCGAGCGCCCAGTTCGGCGCCGCCACCGGAAGCTTCACTCCCGGCGCGCGCCGGCTCGCCTTCGGCCTCAACACCAGCTCGGGCGCGTTCGTATACGCGCCCACCGCGGTGTACCTGGCCAAGAGCCCGAACTCGCCGGCCTCGGGTCCGTTCCTCGCCCCGGCCGACCCGATGACCGTGACTCCGGCCTACCGCAGTCAGCAGAACTCCGGCCCGGGAGGGGTAAAGGCGATCTACGAGACCGAGTTTCGCGTCCCCGCCCCCGGAACGTATTACATCCTCGCCCTGACGCGAACGTCGCGGGGGCTGATCGGGTCGGCCGGGGAGATCGCGGTCGCCGCCTCCTCGCCGATTCCCGATGTGGGCGCGCGCTCGCCCGCCATCGCCACCGACACGCTCGCCTCCACGCACGGCGATATCAAGCTCCTAACCACTCGTCTACCGCCGGAAAACATGCACTCCGTATCGTTGGATGCGGTGCTCGGCAAGCGGCCGGTCGCACTGCTGTTCTCGACGCCGCAGCTTTGTACCTCCCGGGTCTGCGGGCCGGTGACGGACATCGTGGCCGAGCTCGAGCATGAGTACGAGAACCGGATCACGTTCATTCACGAAGAGGTCTACGTGAACAACCAGCCGAGCCAGGGCCTGCGCCCACAGCTCAAGGCCTTTCATCTGGAGACCGAGCCGTGGCTGTTCACGATCAACCAACAGGGCATGATCACCGCGCGGCTGGAGGGGGCGTTCGGAGTGCACGCCGCCACGCAGGCGCTGGAGGCCGCCCTCCGATGAGCGTGGGCGTGCGACGGCTGGTGTCCGTCATGCTGGCGGCCGCCGCGCTCGCCGGCTGCGGCTCGAGCGCGGCCAGCGACGTGTCGGTGCCGAAGGTGGCGCCGGCCCGGACGTTCTCGCTGGCTGGCTTCCAGCCCGCCGGTTCGGTGGAGAGGGGTCGCCCGACCACGATCTCGTTCGTGATCCAGCAGCCGAACGGCCGGCCGCTGACGACGTACAAGACGGGCCCCGGTCCCCACACCGGCATACACCTGATAATCGTGCGCGACGACCTCACCTACATCATTCACCAGCACCCGCCGGTCGGCGCGGGGGGCATGGTCCACCAGACGGTGACGTTTCCCGCCCCGGGGCCCTACCGCGTGCTGGTCGACGCCTATCCGAACCTGCCCGGAGGCCAGTCGAACTTCCAGCTTCTGCGCTCGGTCGAAGTCGCCGGCGCCTACGACCCGCGGCCGCTGCCGCCGTTCAAGCCGGACCTCAGCGTCGACGGATACCACGTGGACATGCAGGGCAATCCCGCGCTGCACGCGATCCAGGCCCAGTTCGTCAACGTGGAGGTGACCGATGCGCACGGGGCCAAGGTCAACTTCGTGCCCTGGTTCGGGGCGCTCGCCCACGCCATCTTCTTTCACGAGGGGTCGCTCGACTACTTTCACACCCACGTGTGCGCGCCGGGCGCTCTGAACTGCTCGAGCGTGCTCGGCGCAACCCGCATCTCGGGGCAATCGACGTCGCCCGGCCGGCTGACCCTCGGCGTGCTCCTCCCCGTACCGGGGGCGTGGCGGCTGTTCCTGCAGATGAAGCTGGGCGGCCGCGTGGTCACCGCTCCCTACACACTGCAGGTGGCCTCCTGAAGTCGCCGTGAGGCGCCGCGCCGGCATCCTCGCCGTCCTCGCCGCGATCGGACTCGCCGTGCTCGCGCTCCCGAGCACCGCCTCCGCCCACGCGTACCTGATCCGGACGGTTCCGTCGGCCACCGAAGTCCTGAACTCACCGCCCGCCCAGGTCGCGCTCACCTTCGACGAGGCGGTCGAGCCGCGGTTCGCGATCATCTCCGTGACCAACGCCGCCGGCAGCCAGCAGACGACAGGCGCCCCGAGCCGCTCGCCGGCCGATCCCGACACGCTGGTCGTGCCGCTGCGGCCGGGCGCGGCCAGCGGCTGGTACCTCGTCTACTGGCGCGCGATCTCGGTCGACGGCCATCCCGTGCAGGGAGCGTTCACCTACGCTCTCGGCCCCAACCCAGGCCCGGCGCCGCAGTTCCAGGTGCCGAGCGTGTCGGCCAGTGCGACCGGGCCGCAGCTGCTGATCGCCCGCTGGATCATGTTCCTGAGCGTGATGAGCGCGATCGGGCTGCTCGCGCTCCGGCTCATGGTGGCGCGCCCGGTGTTGCTCCGGATGCCGGGGTCGAGTCTCCGCGCGGTCTCGCTGGGGTTCGTTGTCACGTCGATCGTCGGGCTGGTGGCGGTCCCGGCCTACCTCGACTTCTCGGTGGCCAACGATTCGCTGCGCTCGGTGTTCGACCTCGGCGCCCTCGTCCCGCTGTTCCGTGTCACCGCGTTCTCCCGCGGGCTGCTCGATCTCGAGCTGTGCTTCGCCCTGTTCTGCGTGGCCGGCGCGATCGCCCTGTGGGTCGACCGCCCGGACCGCGAACGGCGCTCGCTGGCCGAGCTCGCGGCCGGCGCGGGAGCGGCGCTGGCCGCGGCGGCCACGCTGCTCGTCCCCGGCGCGATCGGGCACGCGGGGCAGACCTCGCCGCGGGGCTACTCGCTGGCCTTCGACTGGCTTCACCTGGCCGCCGGGTCGGTGTGGCTGGGGGGCCTGATCGGGCTGCTCGTGCTGTGGATGAGCCTGACCGAGACCGAACGCCCCGGCGCATCGGCGCGGGTCGAGGTCCTGACCGTGGTCGTGCCGCGCTTCTCCAATCTGGCGCTGGCCGCGGTGCTCCTCCTCCTCGCCTCGGGAACCGGAGCCACGATCATCCACATGCCCGCGGTCAACGCGCTGTGGGAGACCGGCTACGGGGTGACGATCCTGGCCAAGCTCGGGTTGCTGCTGGCCGCCATGGGGCTCGGAGCGGTGAACCTGATGGGCACCCGCCCGGCGCTCCTGGCCGCCCGCGAGCGCTCGGTGCCGGGCACCTCCGCGGCGCGGCTGCTCCGGCGGCTGATCAGCGCCGAAGCGGTGCTGGTGGCCGCCGCGGCGTTCGCGGCGGCGCTGCTCTCGAGCCTCGCGCCGCCACCGCCGAGCTGGGCGCTGCAGAACTCGGCCGCGGCGACCGTCGGGCCGGGTGTGGTCGCGCAGACGCTGCACCGCGCCGGCTACGTGGTTCAGGTGCTGGTCTCCCCCAACCGGGCCGCCGCCCCTGACTCGTTCGGCCTGCGGATCACCCGCAACGGACAGCCGGTCCGCGGCGCGACGGTCACCCTGACGCTGAACCACACCGAGATGCAGATGCCCTCGCAGGAATACCAGCTGACCGAGACCGGGCCGGGGGTGTACACGCGCTCGGCGCCGGCGCTGGTGATGGCCGGGCGCTGGGGCCTCTCGTTTCAGGTAACCCCGCCGTCGGGGCCGTCGTTCTCCGCGGTCGTCGTCGACCAGGCCGACGGCTGATGAACCACCGTCAGCTCGCAGTGCGCCTGCTCGCCGCGATCGCCGCCCTCGGCGTTGGCGTGGCCGCGCTCGTCGTCGCTATTCTGCTTGTCAGGGGAATCCTCGCCTGATGGCCTCGCGTACGAAACAAAAGGAAGAAGCCCGCGCCCGGCGAGTGGCCGAGGAACGCGCGCGCGCCGAGCGGGCGGCCCGGCAGCGGCGGCTGCGGATCGTCGGCGGCGTCGCCCTGATCGCGATCGTGATCGTGGCGGTGGCAATCGCCGTCTCGAGCAGCGGCGGCGGCTCCGGCTCCGCGTCGGCCGCGTCGCTCACGAGCGCCGCGGCCAAGCAGAGCGCCGCTCAGGTGACAAGCGCCCTGAGCGGGATCGCGCAATCGGGCAACAACAGCCTGGGCTCGGGCTCGGCGAAGGTCACCGTGACCGAGTTCGGCGACCTCGAGTGCCCGATCTGCCGCGACTTCGCCGCGGGCGCCGGGAGCCAGCTGATCGCCAACGACGTCCGCTCGGGCAAGGTCAAGCTGATCTACCGCTCGCTCCCGACGGCCACCGGCAGCGCGCCCGACGGCGCCACGATCTTCCCGGTTCAGCAGGCGGCGGCGCTGGCCGCCGGCGAGCAGGCGAGGGGCTGGAACTACATCCTCACCTTCTACAAGCTCCAGGGCCAGGAGGGCACCGACTACGTCAACACGGCCTTCCTCAACGGGATTGCGAGGCTCGTTCCCGGCCTCGACTTCGCCAGGTGGTCAACGGACCGCACGTCCTCGAGTCTGACCCAGCAGGTCGGCGCCGATGTCGCCGCCGCGAACGCCAAGGGCTTCAACAGCACGCCCACGATCGTGGTTCAGGGCCCCAAGGGCCAGGCGCAGCCGATCGTCGGAGCGGTCGACTACGGCACGCTCGAGTCGGCGATCAACTCGGTCTCGTGACCGCGGCGGCCCCGACGCTCGCCCCGAGCGTGTCGGTGGACCGCCGCCTGCGCGTGGCGATCGCGGTTATCTGCCTGGTCGGAATCGCGGTCGCGGGCTATCTGACCTACATCCACTACGCCGGCCTGAAGCCGGTGTGCTTCTCGAACGGCGGCTGCGAGACGGTGCAGAGCTCCCGCTACGCCAAACTCGACGGGATTCCGGTTGCCGTCCTCGGCCTCCTGGGATACATCGCGATCCTCCTCTCGCTCGCCCTGCGCGGCGACCTCGGCCGCTTGGCCGGCTTCGGCGTCGCGCTGATCGGCTTCCTGTTCAGCGTGTACCTGACCTACCGCGAGCTGTTCACGATCAAGGCGATCTGCCAGTGGTGCGTGAGCAGCGCGGTGCTGATGACCGTGCTGGTCATCCTCACCGCGGCGCGGGTGCTGCGGAGCGAGCCGGCCGCGCCACGGTGAGCGCGGGCAGCCGGCCGCACCTGGTAGTGCCGGGGCGGAACACCAGCGTCACCGCGATGTTGAACGGCCATTGCCGATACCACGAAGACGCCGACGACCGGGGCGACCCCGCGAGCCGTCCGGCTTGGGCGCTGCGGAGAGCGCAGCCCGTCCTCACTCGCGAGTCGACGAATGACCTTCGCGAGTTGACGAACCTGATGTTCTTCTGATATATCACGCCCGTGTCCGCCTCCGCTCAACTGCCGGCCTCTCGGCGCGTGGTCATCATCGGCGCCGGGATCGTGGGCAACAGCGTCGCCTACCACCTCACGCGCCTTGGCGAGACCGACGTCACGCTGATCGACAAGGGGCCGTTGCCCAACCCGGGCGGCTCGACCGGCCACGCCTCGAACTTCATCTTCCCGGTCGATCACTCCAAGGAAATGACCGCGCTGACGCTCGAGAGCGTGCGCCAGTACCGGGACCTGGGCGTCTTCACCCAGAGCGGCGGGATCGAGATCGCCCGCGGACGCGAACGGATGCAGGAGCTGACCCGGCGGCTGGCCTCGGCCAAGTCGTGGGGGATCGAACCGGTCTCGCTGCTCACGCCGGCGGAGGTGAAGGAGCTCGTGCCCTACATGAACGAGCAGCTGATCCTCGGGGGGTTCCACACGCCGGGCGCCGGGGTGGTGGACTCGCTGCAGGCGGGCACGCTGATGCGCGAGCGCGCGATCGCCGCCGGAATGAACGTGTTCGCCAACACGGAGGTCCTCGGCGTCGACGTGTCGGGCGGGCGGGTGAGGCGCTTGCGGACCACCCGGGGGGACATCGAGGTGGACCGCGTCGTGATCGCGTGCGGGGCCTGGAGCCCGCGGATCGCCCGGATGGCCGGCGCGTCGATCCCGCTCACGCCGATGGTCCACCAGATGATCGACATCGGCCCCGCCCCCCGATTCGCCGACACCACGGGCCTGATCGAATATCCGATCGTCCGCGACATGGACACCAACATGTACGAGCGCCAGGAGGGCACGGGCCTCGAGATCGGCTCCTACGCCCACCGCCCGATCACCCTCGATCCCGACGAGATCCCGTCGATCGAGGAAGCGCCGCTGACCCCCACCGAGCTGCCGTTCACCCAGGAGGACTTCGACCCGCAGATGGAGATCGCGCTCGAGCTGATGCCCGAGATAGTCGGCGACGAGAGCGTCGGGGTGAAGTACGCCATCAACGGAGTGCTGTCGGTGACCTACGACGGGATGCCGCTGCTCGGTGAGACGCCCGAGGTGCGCGGCTTGTGGTCAGCCGCCGCGGTGTGGATCAAGGAGGGCCCGGGCGTCGGCAAGACGGTGGCCGAGCAGATGGTCCACGGCGAGTCCGAGATCGACGTCTACGAGTCCAACGTGGCCCGCGCGTACCCCTGCCAGAAGACGTCGTTCCACGTCAAGGCGCGGGCGTCGGAGAGCTTCAACAAGATGTACGGGATCGTCCATCCGAGCGAGCAGTGGGAGTCGGACCGCGGCGTCCGGGTCTCGCCGTTCTACGAGCGCGAGCGGGCGCTCGGCGCGGTCTTCTACGAGGCGGTGGGGTGGGAGCGCCCGCAGTGGTACGAGTGCAACGCGGCCCTGCTCGAGGAGTACGGCGACCGGGTGCCGCGGCGCGAGGCCGAGTGGGAGTCGCGCTGGTGGTCGGCGATCATCAACGCCGAGCATCTGGCCATGCGCGACCGCGCCGGCCTGGTCGACCTCACCGCGTTCGCGATCTTCGACGTGAGCGGACCGGGCGCGCTGCACGCGTTGCAGCGAATCGCCCTGCGCCAGATGGACGTGCCGGCCGGCCGCGTGGTGTACACACCGGTGCTCACCCCGGGCGGCGCCTTTAAGGCCGACCTGACGATCATGCGCCTGGCCGAGGACCGCTTCCGGGTGGTCACCGGTGGCGCCTACGGCCGCTCGGACATGAAGTGGTTCGCCGACCACCTGCCCGACGACGGCTCAGCGTCCTTGTCCGACCAGACGAGCGCCTGGACCACACTCGGGCTCTGGGGACCGCGGGCGCGCGAGATTCTCAGCGCGATCACCGGCGAGGATGTCTCGCACGGGGGCCTTCCGTTCGCATCGTGCAAGCGGATCGAGGTCGGGCCGCTCGAGGTGATCGCCTCGCGGATCTCCTACGTGGGCGACCTGGGCTGGGAGCTCTACGTGCCGATGGAGCAGGGCGCGCGGTTGTGGGACATCGTCTACGAGGCGGGGGCGCCGCATGGCCTCGTCCCGGTGGGGATCGGGGTGTACGGGACGACGGGTCGGCTCGAGAAGGGCTACCGCGCCTACGGCGCCGAGCTCGACGGCGACTACAACGTGGTCGAGGCCGGGATGGCCTGGGGCACGGTCAAGCCCGAGGACTTCATCGGGCGCGACGCACACCGGCGCCACCGCGAGGAGGAGCCCGCGGCGATCATGTGCACGCTGACCGTGGACGACCACACCTCCGCCACCGGCGTCAAGCGCTACATGATGGGAGGCGAGCCGGTGCTCACGCGTGACGGCGACGTGCTGGTCGACCGCCGCGGGCGGCGCTCGTACGTGACCAGCGCGGGCGCCGGCCCGTCGATCGGCAAGCACATCCTGATGGCGTACCTGCCGCCGTCGGAGGCGGTCGTGGGAGCTCCGCTGGCGGTCGAGTACATGGGCGAGCGCTTCCCGGTGACGGTCGCCGCCACCGACGCGACGCCGCTGTTCGACCCCTCGAACTCGCGGGTCCGCTCGTGAACATCCTGGCCTGCGTCAAGCGTGTGCCGCTGACCGGCGGGCGGATCGTGCTGACCGACGACGAGCGCGCGATCTCCACCCGCCACCTCGGGTTCACCGTCAGCCCGCACGAGGAATGCGCCTGCGAGGAGGCGGTGCGGCTGGTCGAGCAGCACGGGGGCTCCTCGACGGTGCTGACTCTGGGGCCGCCGGAGGCCGAGGAGCAACTGCGGGACATGATGGCGATCGGCGTCGAGCGGGCGATCCATCTGGTCAGCGACGGCAGCGAGTCGGACCCGCAGGCGACCGCCGCGGCGATCGTCTCCGCGGTGCGCGAGCAGGGCTTCGACCTGCTGATGTTCGGCAACGAGTCGGCCGACGCCGGCAACTACCAGGTGGCCGTGCGCGTGGCCTACGCGCTCGGTCTGCCGGTGGTCACGGGCGTCAAGGCGATTGCGGTGCTCGACGGCGGCGCGGCGGTGCGCTGCGAGCAGGAGGTCCCGGGCGGCCGTGACGTCTACACGGTGCCGCTGCCCGCGGTGGTGACGGTCAAGGAGGGAATCAACCTGCCGCGTTACCCCTCGGTGCCGGGGCGGCTGCGGGCCAAGCGCAAGCCCGTCGAGTCGACGGTGGCCGGCCCGGTCGACGCGCGTCTGGAGATGGTGCGGCTGCGGCTGCCCTCCGGGGCTGAGAAGCAGACACAGGTGCTCGGCCATGGCGCCGATGCGGCGCCGGCGGTGATCTCGGTGCTGGCGGAGCTGGGGTTGGTGTAGATGGCGATCCTGGTGTTCGTCGAAGACGCCGGCGATGAGCTCTCGCAGCAGGCGATCGCGTTCGGGCGCTCGCTGGCGGGTGACTCCGATCCGCTCGACGCGGTCCGGATCACGAACGATGGCGCAGGCTATGCGCCGGCCGCGTGGGCGCACGCCCTGGCCGAGGTGATCTCCGAGCGGCGGCCGGCCGCGGTGGTCGCGCCGGGGAGCGAGCGCGGCAACGAGGTCCTCGCCCACGTCGCCGCCCGGCTCGACCTTCCGATGGCCGCCCACTGCACCTCGGTCGCCCTGGGCGATCCGGCCGAGGTGGTGCGCCTGCGGTGGGGCGGGAGCCTGCTCGAAGAAGCCCGGATCCATGGCTCGCCGGTGCTGTTGACAGTGGCGCCGCACGCGATCGCCGCCGACGGCGTGCTCGACCCGGCCGAGATCGAGAGCGTGGCGGCGAGCGAGGAGCCGGCCGACCTACTCGTCCGCGTGAGCGAGCGGGTGCCCTCGGCAGTGGCCGGCGTGTCGCTGGCCGACGCCGAGGTGGTTGTCTCCGGTGGCCGGGGCGTCGGCTCGGCCGAGGGCTTCGTGGCGCTCGAGGAGCTGGCCTCGCTGCTCGGCGGCGCCGTCGGCTGCTCGCGGGCGGTGACGAGCGCCGGCTGGCGGCCGCACTCCGACCAGGTCGGCCAGACCGGCACGAAGGTCTCACCGGAGCTGTACATCGCCTGCGGGATCAGCGGCGCCACGCAGCACCTGGCCGGGGTCAAGGGCGCCAAGAAGCTGCTCGCGATCAATCCGGACGGTGAGGCATCGATCTTCGCCAGCGCCGATTACGCGGTTATCGGGGACCTGCACGAGGTGGTGCCGGCGATCTCGGCCGAGATCAGGAAGGCGAGGGGCTCGTAGGCGTTCTGGTCTCCGCGCTGGCGCTCGCCGCCGCGCTCGCGGTGAGCTCGTGGCTGTTCGCGCGGCGGGTCGTCAAGCTGGTGGGGCTGGTGCGCGCCGGGGCGCCGGTCACACGCGAGGGCGCGGTGGGCCGGCGGGTGCGAAACGAGGCGACGATCGTGCTCGGGCAGCGCAAGCTGCTCCAGCGGATCGGGCCCGGGCTGATGCACGCGTTCATCTTCTGGGGCTTTCTGGTCCTCGGCCCGACGATCGTGATCGCCATGATCGGGGCGGTGTCGAGGCACGCCACGCTGCCGTGGCTGGGGCACCAGGGCTGGTACCAGGCGCTGGTCGACGTGTTCTGCGTGCTCGTGCTGACGGGGGTTCTGGCGGCGCTGTGGATCCGCAAGGTGCTGCGGCCGCGGCGGTTCGCGGGCAGTCACCTGGGCGAGGCGGACCTGATCCTCGCCCTGATCGCCACGATCGTCGTCTCGCTGCTCCTGTGGCACGCCACGCTGATCGCGCTCGGCCTGAACGAGTGGCCGGCGTCTTGGTCGTTCGTGTCGAATGCGCTGTCCGGCCTGTTCGGGCGCGGACCGGTCACCCGGGTGCTCGAGCGGGTCTTCGTGTGGCTGCACGTCCTGACCATCCTCGGCTTCCTGGCTTACCTGCCGCGCTCCAAGCACCTGCACATCTTCGTTGCGGCGGTCAACGTGTGGTTTGGGCGGACCGGTCCGGGCGGCCGGCTCGAGCCGCTGCGCTTCGACGACCCCTCGGTGCCCGAGGAGGAGCTTCGGTTCGGCGCGGGGGTGGCGAGTGAGCTGACCTGGAAGGAGGTGCTCGACTCCTTCTCGTGCACCGAGTGCGGCCGCTGCCAGGACGCCTGTCCGGCGTACGCCACCGGCAAGGTGCTCTCGCCCAAGCTGGTGATCATGGGAGTGCGCGACGCGGTGCTGAGCGAAGGGGATTCCAAGCTCGTCCCGGACGCGGTGCCCGAGGAGATGGTGTGGGACTGCGTCACCTGCGGCGCCTGCGTGCAGGCCTGCCCGGTCTCGATCGAGCACGTCGACCACATCGTCGACCTGCGGCGAAACCTGGTCATGGTCGAGTCGTCGTTCCCGAGCGAGGCCGAGCCGATGCTCCGCGACGTCGAGCGGGCGTCGAACCCGTGGGGGCACCCGCAGGCGGACCGCGCGGCGTGGGCGGCTTCGCTGGGCGTCCGCGTGCTCGAGCCGGGTGAGCCGCCGCCCGAGTATCTCTACTGGGTCGGCTGCGCCTCCTCGTTCGACGAGCGGGCGCGGCAGACCGCGGAATCGGTCGCGCGGCTGCTGCGGCGCGCCGGGGTCGACTTCGCGATCCTCGGGCCGGGCGAGAGCTGCACCGGAGATCCGGCCCGGCGGATGGGCAACGAGTACGTCTTCCAGGCCTTCGCCGAGGCCAACGTCGCGACGCTGAACGAGGCTGGGGTGACGAAGATCGTGGCCAACTGCCCGCACTGCTTCAACACGCTCGCCAATGAGTACCCCGACTTCGGCGGCCGCTACGAGGTGGTCCACCACACCGAGCTCCTTTCCCGCCTCGTGCGCGAGGGGCGGCTCTCGCCATCGCGCGCCGGTCACGGGGCCGAGGCCGGAGCGGCCGCGGGGCCCGGCTCGCGGTCGGGCTCGCGCTCGATCACCTATCACGACTCCTGCTACCTCGCCCGCCACAACGACGTGCTGGCGGCGCCGCGCGAGCTGGTGGCCGCGGTCGGCGAGCCGGTCGAGATGAAGCGCTCGGGCAAGGAGACGTTCTGCTGCGGGGCCGGCGGGGCGCACATGTGGATGGAGGAGCGCGGCCGGCCGATCAACGCCGAGCGCGTGCGCGAGGCGGCGGCCACCGGGGCGGACACGCTCGCGGTGGCCTGCCCGTTCTGCACCGTGATGCTCGACGACGGGGTGCAGAGCAGCGGCGACGCGCTCCGCGTGGTGGATCTGGCGACGCTCCTGGCCGAGGCGGTCGAGGAGGCTGATGCGGAGGCCGGCGGTTAGGCTCGGGCGCGCCCCCCGCTACCTCTGTCGGTCGCCGACCCCCTCCCGTTTACGGACCATGACATCCTCGAGGAACAGCGCCTCGATGCCGGTGCCGAGGAACGTATCGAGCGCCTCTTCCGGCGTGTTCACGATCGCTTGGCCTTTTACGTTGAAGCTCGTGTTCAGCACTATCTCACGTCCCGTGCGTCTTCCGACGGCTTCCAGCAGGGTGTGGAAGGACGCGTTGTCCACGCTCGACACCGTCTGAATGCGAGCCGAACCGTCCACGTGGGTGGTTGCCGGAAGTTGTGATCGATACTCCGGACGCACATTGACGTTGACGTTCATGTACGGCAGCTCGATACCCGGTTCAATCTCGAACCACCGGCTGGCCTGCTCGAGCGTCACCGCGGGCGCAAACGGCCTGAACGCCTCCCGCATTTTCACCAGTGCGTTGACGCGGTCTCTCATATCTCCTCGCGCGGGATCGGCGAGGATGCTTCGATGCCCGAGCGCCCGCGGACCGAACTCCATGCGGTCGCGGTACCAGGCGATGACCTCGCCGCCGGCGATCAGATCCGCGGCTGCCTCACAAGCCTCGCCCAGTGAGCCGAGACGAGTCACCTCGATCCGCTCGGCAAACTCCGTGAGCGCCGAATCGAGTCGCATTGCGCCGTGGGCCGGGCCATAGAACGGGGTCGGCGAGCGGCGGTTCACCACTTCACCTGCGAGCGCCGCTCGATTCAGGGCGGCCCCCAGTGCGGTGCCGTCGTCGGCGGCGGCGGGCTGGACGTAGAGCTCCTCGAAAATGCCCGCTTCGAGCAGCCGAGCGTTAGCGGTGGTGTTCAGAGCCACGCCGCCCGCTAGGGCAAGCCGGGTCATGCGAAGCTCGCGGCCAAAGTGTCCACAGAGATGCTGAATCACGCGGTCAAGACATCCCTGGAGCGCGGCCGCCACATCTTCGTGGTCACGCGTTATTTCGGTGTCGACGTCCCGGGGTGCGATCAGATGCTCACTCAGATATCGCCGAGCCGCGGTGTGGTTCTCGCGCTCGTCACGGGTACGGTCGAGCTTGAGCATGGGGATGTGCCACGTACCGTCGCCGCGAAACTCGACTGCCTTCTCGAAGAAGGTCCGATGCCGCTCGGCATCGCCGTACGGCGCCAGGCCCATGACCTTGTACTCGTCGGAGTTGAACTCGAATCCGAGATGAAGCGTGAGAATCGAGTAAAAGATGCCGATCGAGTCTGCCGCGGGAATCCGATGTACCGGCGTCACCTGCCCATCACTCGCCGTGTAAACCGTAGCGCCATGCGCCTCGCCCATACCATCTATCACGACCACGAGGCAACGATTCCAGCCTGAGGTGTAATACGCGGACGCCGCGTGCGCGAGATGGTGGTCGACGTGGTGGACCCGCTCGGCGGGGACGGCGGGAAGCGTGCGGCGGACCTGCGCGAGGAAGGCCTCGCGGGAGAGAACATCTCGGTACAGCGCGGCGGACACGGGATCCAACGCGTACTGCACGCGGTAGGGCGCGTAATCGAAGCCGTGCACCACCTCGTCAACATCAGCGATGTCCAACCCCACATCGCCTAGGCAAGCCTCGATCGCACCGACCGGAAAATCCCCCGTGTGCTTGCGGCGGCTGATTCGCTCCTCGGCGACGCCGGCCACGAACTCACCGTCGACGACGAGTGCGGCCGCCGAGTCGTGACCTTGGGAAATTCGATACTCGCGGTCGTCGAGGCCGGGCCATTGGCGACGCTTGAAAGAGACCGTTCCGTCTATCCCGCTGATGCCAAGGATCTTCATGTCCAGCCCCCAGACTTCTATTCGCCCCTAGTGGCGGTCGTCCTTACCGTCGAGATGCTGGGAGATAGTACATCGCTGCTGAGCTACGGAGCGCCGATAACTCCCGCCTTCCCCCTCGATCGGCCCTGCCGCGGCGCGCATCCCGCAGCGGATCTGCGCGGCCTCGAACGCCGGCCGGGCCGGCGCCGCGGTGGCCAGCGCCCGGTCCTGGAGCCGAGCGCGATCTCGCTGTTCGTACCCACGTCGATGAACAGGCGCAGGCGCCGGTCACGCGTCAGCCCCGGAGGCGAGCATCCCGGCGACGATGTCGCCGCCGCCGTAAGCTCCAAGCGACGGGAAAACAAACGCGGCATCGAGCGAGGGCTCCTCGAGGCGCAGGATCGCTTCGGCACGGCAGGCCGGATGATCACATGGCGCCCGACGCCCGCCATCGCGGCCTTCGGGCCGGTCTAAGCGGCGGAACCTCGATTACAAGGTCCTCGCGAGCGCCGGCGCGGCACGCCAGCCGCCAGCCGTCGCGCAGCTCCTCGCCGGCGACGCCCGCGGGGTCGACCGACCGACCCGACCCGGGACCTCGCCCTTGAGCACCCGCACTTGCACTTCTTGCCGGTGCCGTAGCCACCACAGGTGGAGTCGATCGCGATCCCGTTCCGGCTGAGGCGTCGAACACCGGGGTCCCGCTGGGCACGCGCACCTCCGTCGGTCTCTCGGCCGGCGGTGCGACAGGACCAACGTGGTGAGGCGCGAGTGAGCCGATCTAAGCCCGAACGGAGTTGACACGGGGCTACGCGCTCACATTAGAATCGACGCCGAGGCATCAATTCAAGGGAGGAAGACACTCGATGGCATTCACCGCAACCGAGGATCTCATGCTGCCGGCGACTGTCACGGGGTCCTGGCCGCGTCCGCGTTGGTACACACAGAACATGTGGGGACGACCCTTGGACACGGCGATGATGGACCCCTGGTTTCGCGAGCAGTTCTCGGACGCGCACGCCATCGTGGTGTCCGACCAGCAACGTGCCGGACTCGACGTCCTCACGACAGGTGACTACCACCTGGACGAGGACGTGGCCGGGCGCTCCTGGCATCATTACCCGCTGCAACGGTGGAAGGGCCTGCAACACGAGGAGTTGCAAACCCGCAATACCCGCTCGGAGCTGCTGTCTTACCCAGTCGGGACGATGCTCGATTCGATCTACAAGACGTGGCGCTGGCCACGCGTGGTGGACAAGGTCGAGCACGATCCGGCCAACCCATTGGAGTACGCGAAGATCTGGCGGATCGCCCAGCAGGCAGCCTGCGGTGGCAAGCAAGTGAAGTTTGGCACCTGCTCGGCGCAAGTACTCGCATTCTTCCTCGACAGTCACACGCCCAACTACGACCTCGACGACAAGAAGCAGCTGACGTGGGATATGGCCGAGGCGATGAACGTGGAGCTTCGGCAACTCGTGGCCGCAGGCTGCCAGGTGATCCAGATCGAGGAGCCGACCCTTCACTTCATGGCCTGCTATTACCCGGAGATGACGGACCTGCTCGATTTCCTGGTCGATTGCTTCAACCGCGAGATCGAGGGGTTGGACGAAGCGGAGGTGTGGATTCACACCTGCTGGGGCAATCCGAACATGCAGAAGGTCTTCTCCGATGAGTCATACGCGAACGCCATCGAGATATATTTGGACCGCGTCAAGGGTGACGTGTGGACGATCGAGGCCACGGAGAACGATCTTAAGGAGGTTCCCCTCCTGAAGCCCCACGTCGACTCCATGAAGAAGAAGGTCGCGGTGGGAGTGGTCAGCCACCGCACCCTGCAGGCCGATTTTCCGGAGGTCGTCGCCGATCGTATTCGCCGGGCGCTTGAGATCATCCCGGCCGACAAGCTCGTTCTGTCCACCGATTGCGGCTTCGGACGTCAGGGGTTCAACCGTCACGTGGCCTTCTACAAGGCGGCTTCTATCTCCCAGGGCCGCAACATGGTCCTGAAGGAGCTCGGACTGGAGCCCCGGTACGTGCCGGCCCAAGACGAGAAGCTGGCCTGGGACCAATTGCCCGACGACGAGCCGTTCACCCACCTCAAGCCACTGAGGTGACCGCCAGGTCGCCGCGGTCTGCCCGCCTGGCGATCCGGTTGGGGCGAGCTGCTCCTGGGTGAGTCAGCGGCGCGTCTCGCCAAAGCGGTGCGCCCGGCGTGCTCCCGGGCGCGAGCAGCCTAGGTCCGACCCGCGTCCTTGACCCTTAGCAGGCTCCCGTCGCCCGCGGACGAGAGCACCGTCGTCCCATCGGCATCGAATAGGTGTAAGCGCGAGGCGTCGAACGTGACCCGCACGGGTGCGTCCTGACTGAGGCCTGATGCGCCCGCCGTGATGAGCTTGATGATCCGCCCACCGATCGTGACGTCGACCACCGTCTCACCGCCGAGCGGCTCGGTCGCGTAGACCCGCCCGGCGAACCCCTCTCCGCTGCTGAGGTGGACATCTTCTGGGCGGATCCCGATGTAGCATGAGCCGCCGGCGGAGAGGCGTTCGACGGGAGCGAGCGCCTCGACCACGAACTGGTCGTGCACCACGCGAAGGCGACCATTGGCGGACTCGACCACCGCGGGTATCAGGTTCATCGGCGGACTGCCAATCACGGAGGCGACGAAGTGACTCGACGGCCGGTGGTAGATCTCCTCCGGTCGTCCTACCTGTTGTACCTCTCCCTCCCGCAACACGGCCACGCGGTCCGGCATCGTCATGGCCTCGACCTGATCGTGGGTCACGTAGATGAGCGTGCGGCCGAGATCACGCTGCAGGCGCTTGAGCTCCGAGCGCATCTCGAGCCTGAGGAGGGCGTCGAGCGCGGATAGCGGCTCGTCGAGAAGCATCGCTCGGGGTTCACGCACCAGAGCACGACCTAGGGCCACCCGCTGGCGCTCTCCGCCCGAGAGCTTGGCCGGCTTGCGCTCGAGCAGGCGTTCGATATGGAGCTTGACCGCTGTCTCCTCGATGCGACGGCGAATCTCCCGTCTGGGTACGCGCGCCTGCTTGAGCGGGAAGGCCAGGTTTCCGTAAACGGTCTTGTCGGGGTAAAGCGCGAGGTTCTGAAACATGATGGCGATGTCCCGATCGCCGGGGTAGGTCTCGGTGATCCGCTCCTCGTCGACGAACACGTCGCCACCGTCGGGAGTCTCCAGGCCGATGATGGTTCTCAGCAGCGTCGTCTTGCCCGCACCGGGAGGACCGAGTACGGCGAAGAACTCGCCGTCGGCGATCTCCAGAGACACATCGCGAAGCGCGGTGATCGAGCCGAAGCGCTTCGTCAGCGCCTCCGTCCGAACGCTCGCCATCAGCTCACCGCCTGCCCGTGGTCGTCGAACAGCAGCAGTCGTGCCGGGTCGAGCGCGATCCCCACATGCTCTCCCAGCGCGGGGCGGCGCTGGGGACGGCTGACGACCCGCAGCTCCTGCCCGTCGTGGGCGAGGTGGATGACGTCCTTGGCGCCCAACGGCTCGACGAGATTCACCTTCGCCCGCAGCGCGGCGCGGTCGCAGTCAGGCGCGACGATCGTGAGGTACTCCGGCCGGATGGCCGCGGTTAGCGGCTCGTCGCCGCCTCCCTTGCGGAGCAGGTGGGCGGGGAGCTCGGACGCCGGCAGAAAGTTGATCGGATTGGAGCCGACGAACCTCGCCACGAAGGTGTTCGCCGGCCGTTCGTAGACCTCCATCGGCGTCGCGTATTGCTGCAGGACTCCCTGGTCCATCACGGCGATCCGATCGGCCATGCTCATCGCCTCGACCTGATCGTGAGTGACGTAGATCATGGTTTGGCCGATGTCGTGCTGGATGTGCTTGAGCTCGGCCCGCATGTAAGCCCGGAAGGCGGCATCCAGGTTGGAGAATGGCTCGTCGAGCAGGAATATCGCCGGCTGGACGATCATCGATCGTCCAAGCGCCACCTTCTGCATGTCGTTGACCGACAACCGGCCCGCCTTGCGGTCGAGGATCGAGGCGACGCCGACGATCTCCGCGATCCGCTTCACCTCCCGATCGATCTCCTCGCGCCGGGGAGCGTGCTTGCGCGCGCGTAGGCCGAAGCTGAGATTTTCTTGGACCGTCATGTGGGTGAAGATCGCGTAGTTCTGGAACACGAACCCCACATTGCGCTTGCCCGGGGCGACTCCGCTCATCGCGCGCTCATCGAAGTAGATCTGGCCCCGAGTCGGCGTCTCCATCCCGGCGATCATGTTCATCGTCGTCGTCTTCCCGCAGCCAGAAGGCCCGAGGAGGGCAACGAACTCTCCGTCCGAGATCGACAGGTCGAGGTTGTCGACAGCGAGGACACTCCGGAAGTCCTTGGTCAAGCGCTCGAGCCGAATCGCAGTCATCCAGACGCTCCGCTACCGCTTGATGGCACCGAAGGTGAGGCCTCGGACGAGGTAGCGCTGGATCACCAGGCCGAGGATCGCGGGCGGGAGGATGAGGATCAGGCCGAGCGCCGCCTGCGGCCCATACTCCTGACCCGCGCCGGCGGACTGCAGGCTGTTGAGGAACACCGGCGCGGTGACCACGTTCTGCTGCGTGAGCACGAGCGCGATCAGGAAGTCTGACCAGTTGAGGATGAAGACGAACAACGCCGTGGCCGCAAGTCCTCCCTTGACATTGGGGAGGATCGCCTTGAACAGCGCGCCCCACTGGGTGCATCCGTCGACGATCGCCGCCTCGCCAATCTCCCGCGGCAGGTCCTGAAAGAAGGAGCGCATCAGCCAGACCACGAACGGGAACGTGACGGCCCCATAGACGAGCCACAAGCCGGGGTAGGTGTCGACCAGATGAAGGTAGGACATCATGATCAGCAGCGGAATGATGATCGCCACCGGCGGGAACATCCGCAGCTGCAGGATCTGAAATGGAAGCATCCGCCCGCCGGCGCGGAAGCGAGCGATTCCGTACGCGGCGAGCACGCCGATGAACAGCGCGATGAGCGTGCCCCCGGTGGCCGCGATCAAGCTGTGGACGATCGGGCCAGAAGCATCCGTGGAGTTCGCCTGGAAGAAGACCGTGTTCTGGCTGGTGAGGCCGAGGATGTTGCGGAAGTTGTCAAGTGTCGGGTGGTGGGGGAACCAGATCGTCTGCCCAATCGGATTCCATTCCGCTTGCGGCTTGAACGACATCGTGACCATCCAGTACAGCGGGGCGAGAAACCCAGCCCCGACGAGGACAATCGCCAGCAGCCGTCCGACGCCGCGCAGCGAGACGCTACGTGACCTCATGCCACCGCCTCCGCCTCGATCGCCTTCCCGACTTCAGGCGCCTGCACAGGGGTCTGCGCCGTCAGCAGATCCTCGAGCGTCTCCTCCTGAGCAACTTCGATCGGCCGGATCGCCCGAATGGCCATGATGCTGACGAGGATCAGGACCAGGATCGCCACCGCGCTGGCGTAGCCCCACCGGGCGTTGATGAACGTCTCGCGGTAGAGCATCACTGACACGGTCGTGGTGGCGTCCCCCGGCCCGCCTTGAGTGAGCAGCCATGCCGAATCGAACAGCTTGAAGACCTCCATGCCGCGGATGATCAGCGCGATGAGAATGACCGGCTTCATCATCGGCAGGATCAGGTAGCGCAGGCGAAACCAGAAGTTGGCGCCGAGGATGTTGGCTTGGTTCATCTGATCCTCGGGCAAGGCGACGAGGCCGGAGAGCAGAATGAGGAACATCAGCGGCGTCCACTGCCAGATGTCGGCCATGATCACGGGGAAGAGCGCGATGCTGGGATCCGACAGCCATGGGACCTGAACCGTCCCGGTCAGGTGCAGGAAATCGTGCAGGACGGCGTTGAGAGCGGCGTTGACGGGTCCCTGGGTCTGAAACAGCATGTAGAAGATGAAGCCGGTGACGGCCGGGACGACCATCATCGGCAGCAGAAACACGACCGTGAGCAGGCTCC
>JAFAXX010000021.1 GCA_019240655.1 Solirubrobacterales bacterium | reverse complement strand
GTGACCGACCACTGCCTGCGCAGCCGCGATTACGTCAACGTGATCGTGGCCGGTAAGCAACCCTCGCTGGACTACCTGAGCATGGACGAGGCAATCGCGCATTGCACCCGGGGACTGGGGATCTGGCAGTGGGCATCCAACGACGCCGGGCAGGAGCCGGACGTGGTGCTGGCCTGCGCGGGTGACATCCCAACTCTGGAGACGGTGTCCGCGGCGGCGATCCTCCGCGAGCGGCTGCCCGAGCTGAAGGTCCGGGTGATCAACGTCGTCGACCTGATGCGCCTGCAGCACGAGACCGAGCATCCCCACGGGCTCTCGGACGCTCAGTTCGACGCGCTGTTCACCACCTCGCGGCCGGTGATCTTTGCCTATCACGGCTATCCGTGGCTGATCCACCGGCTCACCTACCGGCGGACCAACCACCACAATCTCCACGTCCGCGGCTACCGGGAGGAGGGCACCACCACGACGCCCTTCGACATGGTCATGCTCAATGACCTCGACCGTTTCCATCTCGTCATCGACGTGATCGACCGGGTGCCGTCACTGGGCGAGCGCGCGGCGCACCTGCGCCAGGAGCTGGTCGACAAGCGGCTCGCCCTGCGCATCCACACCCGCGAGGTCGGCGACGACGCCCCGGAGGTGCGCGACTGGACCTGGCCGGGAGCCGGCGCGACGCGGTAGGTGCGGCTGAACGTACTGGTCGTCAACGCCGGCTCGAGCACCGTCAAGCTCGCGCTCCTCGGCGCCGAGGATCAGACGCTGGCCGAACGCGAGCTCGAGGCGCCCAGCACCGGCGTGGACGCCGCCGTGCTCCGCCGGGCGCTCGCCGACGGTCTCAGAGACGCTGAGGTGGTCGGCCACCGAGTCGTGCACGGCGGTGAGCGCTTCCGCCAGGCGGTGCGGATCGACGCCGACGTCGAGGCGGCGCTCCAGGAGCTGGTCGCTCTGGCGCCGCTGCACCAGCCGAAGTCGCTCGCCGCGCTCGCCGCCGTTTCCGCAGCCCTGCCCGGCATCCCGTCCGTCGCCTGTTTCGACACCGCCTTTCACGCCACCCTGCCCGACGCCGCGGCAACGTACGCCCTGCCGGCCGCCTGGCGCGAGCGCTGGCGCCTGCGGCGCTACGGCTTCCACGGGCTCTCGCACGCCTGGGTCGCCCGGCGCGCCCCGGAGCGGCTCGGAGCTCCGGCCGACACGCTCCGGATCGTCAGCTGCCACCTCGGTGCCGGCGCGTCGCTGTGCGCGATCTCCGGCGGGCGCTCCGTCGACACGACGATGGGCTTCACCCCGCTCGAGGGCCTGGTCATGGCCACCCGGTCCGGAGACGTCGATCCCGGGATGCTGCTGTGGCTGCTCGAGCGGGGCGAGCTCCAAGAGCCGCAGCTCGCCGCGGCGCTCGAGCACGAGTCCGGTCTGCTCGGGCTCGCGGGGACCGCCGATATGCGCGAGGCGCTGGCGCGCGCGGCGGCAGGCGATGCGCCGGCAACGCTGGCGCTGGAGGTCTACACGCACCGGTTGCGGGCGGGGATCGCGGCGATGGCGGCCGCGCTCGGCGGCCTCGACGCGCTCGTCTTCACCGGTGGCGTCGGCCAGCGCTCAGCCGACATCCGGGCCCGCACAGCCGATGGCCTCGAATTCCTCGGGGTGGCCATCGACGCCCGCCGCAACGCGGACGCCGCGGGGGAAGCCGAGATCACCCACTCCGGGGCGAGTGTGCGGACCCTCGTGCTGCCGGCGCGCGAGGACCTCGAGATCGCCCGCCAGGCGCGGGCGGTGCTCACCCCGTGAGCCGCGCTCCGGGACCCGCGTCGACGAAGTACACTAAAGTCGATCGGTTTATAAGGTTTAATGAGCGACGGTCAACCGGGAGAGAACGTGAGCGCCACCGACGATCTGCTGAAGAACAACGAGGCCTACGCCGCCTCGTTCACGAAGGCGGAGCTGCCGCTGCCGCCGGCCAAGAGGGTCGCCGTCGTGGCGTGTATGGACGCTCGCCTCAACGTCTACGGGGCGCTCGGATTGCAGGAGGGCGACGCTCACGTGATCCGCAACGCCGGCGGAGTGATCACCGACGACGCGATTCGCTCGCTGGCGATTTCGCAGCGGTTGCTCGGGACGGATGAGATCATCCTGATCCATCACACCGGCTGCGGAATGCTGACGTTCACCGACGACGACTTCAAGCGCTCGATCGAGCAGGACACCGGGATCAGGCCGGCGTGGGCGGCGGAGGCATTCCCGGATCTCGACGCCGACGTCCGCCAGTCGATCGCCCGGATCAAGGCCTCTCCGTTCATCGCGCGCAAGGACGCGGTCCGCGGGTTCGTCTACGAGGTCGAGACGGGACGGCTGCGCGAGGTCGCATGACCACATGCCGAAGACTGAATGACGACTAAGGAGTGAACCATGGCGCTTCAAATTGGAGACACCGCACCTGATTTCGAGACGGAGACGACCGAAGGGAAGCTCCGCTTCCACGACTGGATCGGCGATTCCTGGGCGGTGCTGTTCTCCCATCCAAAGGACTTCACGCCGGTGTGCACGACCGAGCTCGGCTACATGGCGCGGATCAAGCCCGAGTTCGATCGCCGCGGGGTGAAGATTCTCGGCCTGTCGGTCGATCCGTCGGAAAAGCACGCTGATTGGGTGCGCGATATCGAGGAGACGCAGGGCACGGCGCCCAACTATCCGATCATCGCGGACTCCGACTTCCAGGTCTCGAAGCTCTACGGGATGCTGCCGGCCGATGTGTCAGGCGACCCCGCGGGGCGCACGCCGGCGGACAACCAGACCGTGCGCAACGTGTTCGTGATCGGCCCGGACAAGAAGGTCAAGCTGATCCTGGTCTATCCGATGTCGACCGGCCGCAACTTCGACGAGGTGCTCCGAGTGATCGACTCCCTGCAGTTGACCGCCAAGCACCAGGTCTCGACGCCGGTGAACTGGCAGCCGGGTGAGAAGGTGATCATCTCCGGGTCGGTGTCCGACGAGCAGGCCCGCGAGCAGTACCCCGAGGGCTGGGAATCGCCCAAGCCCTACATCCGCATCGTGCCGCAGCCGTCCTGAGCCTGGCGCTCAGCGCTCCGGCGTCCCCGAGCCTCGGGGACGCCGGCCGTGGCGGCGGCGCCAGTCGTCGAGCACCGGCTCGACGTCCACGCGCCGGAGCATCACCGCCGGCCCCCGGAGAGCCAGGCTGGGCGGCAGGTAGGACACGCCCGCGGCGAAGCTTCTGCTTGACCCACCACATCTCGTCGTGCGGACGGTCGAGATCCGGCAGCGGCCGGCCCGCGCCGGGCAACTGGTCGAACTCGCCGCGCTCGCCGGCCCGGCGGATCTGCCGCTCGATCCACGTCTCGAAGCGCACGCCGGGGGGCTTTCGTTCGGGCATCCCCCGGAATTCTGGCCGATCCCCGGCGGGCCGCCTCGGCCGGCCGGGCTCAGGGCGCGAGGCGCTCGATGCTCCAGCGACCACCCTCGGCGCGCCGGTAGCACAGGCGGTCGTGGAGGCGGTCGGGACGGCGCTGCCAGAACTCGACCGTCTGCGGCACGAGCCGGTAGCCGCCCCACGTCTCCGGGACAGGGAGCTCCCGGCCTTCGTGGGCCGCGGCGATTCGCGCCACCCGCCGTTCGAGCTCCTCGCGGCTGGCCACCCGCCGGCTCTGCGGCGAGGCGAGCGCGCTGAGCTGACTGCCATGGGGCCGGCTGCGCACATAGGCGGCGGTCTCCTGGGCGCTCGTGCGCGCCACGGGTCCCTCGACCCGCACCTGCCGGCCGAGCGCCTCCCAGTAGAACACGAGGGCGCCGCGTGGATTCGCGGCGAGCTCGCGCGCCTTGCGGCTCTCGTAGTTGGAGTGGAACACGAACCCGCCGGCCTCGCGCCGTTTCACCAGCACGATGCGGACCGACGGCGCGCCGTCCGGCGTTGCAGTGGCCAGCGCGGCGGCCTCCGGCAGCGGCACGCCCGCGCTCAGCGCGTCGGCGAACCAGGCCTCGAGCTGCGTGACGGGGTCCGCCGCGGCCTCGCTCTCGTGCAGCTCGAGCGCGAACGTCCTCACCGGGTGATTATCGAGCGTGGCGCGCCTCGCCGGGATCGATCGGCCCGCCTGCCGCACATGCGAACGCTCGGCGCGATGGCGAGGACAAACCGGCTCAGGCAGCGGCCGGCTGCGGCACTTCGATCGGATGCCCGAGCGCGGCCCAGGTGGGCACGCCGCCACCGACGACGTGGAGCAGATGTCGGAGCCCCTGGCACTGCAGGATGCTCGCCGCGACCGCAGCCCGGAGGCCGGAAGCGCAGATCACCGCGACCGGCCGATCGCTATCGACGTCGCCGGGCGGCCGGTCCAGATCGTGCCACGGGGTGAACCGCGACCCCGGGATGTAGCCGGCTTCGCGCTCGTGCCGCTCGCGGACGTCGAGGATCTGCAGGGTTTCATCGCTTTGCCAGAGCGGCGCAAGCCGCTCCACCTCGAGCCGCTCTATCCGATCGACGGGCCGCTGCTCGGTTCGCCACTGCGTCATGCCGCCGGCGAGGTAGCCGCCGAACTCTCGGATGCCCACCGCCACCGCGAGTTGGGCCGCGCGGCGGGCGTCCTCATCGGCACGGCCGACCAGGACGATCTCATCCTCCCGCCCGGCGAGCCAGGCCAGCCGCGTTCCGAAGCCGGCGTGCAGCGCCGGAATGCAGATCGCGCCGGGGATGTGGGCCTCGTCGAACTGGAGATCGGTTCGCACGTCGACCAGCATCGCTCCCGCCCGGGCGCGCTGGGTCACCTGGCGTGAGGTCAGCGGGACCGCCTCCACGCCGTCGGTGATCAACTCGCCCCGGTTGAGCTCGACGATCGTCTTGAAGTTCGGCGGCTGCGGCCCGAGGCCGCGTATTGCCCGGGTGACGAATCCGGCTTCGTCGGCGGCTTGGAGCATCTCGTTGTGGGCGCGCTCGAAGGCGACCGTCGACGCTATCTTCAGGTCCATCCCGGGGCCGCCGCACATCGAGCCGCCGAGATGCCCGGGCCACACCTCGGTGGCCGGGGGCAGCGTCAGCAGGTGATCGCGCAGCGAGTGGAAGATTTCGCGGGCGCCCTCGTCCTTCTCGACGGCCAAATCCGGTCTGGCCACGTCGCCGACGAACAGCGAGTCTCCGGTCAGCACGGCCCACGGCTCCTCACTGCGTCGGGTGTCGGTGAGCACGAACGCGGTGTGCTCCGGCCGGTGGCCGGGCGTGTGCATCGCGCGGATCCTCACCGCGCCAAGGGAAAGCTCCCAACCGTCATCGAACGGCTCGTGCTCGTACGCCGCGCCCGCCTCCCGATGGATGTGGATCCGGGCGCCGGTGGCGGACGCGAGCCGGCCATGGCCCGAGACGTGGTCCGCGTGGGTGTGCGTCTCGAGGATGTGCACGATCGAGATACCGAGGTATCGGGCCAGCTCAAGGTATTCCTCGATGGCGAACTTCGGGTCGACGACGGCGGCCACCGCGGCGTCCTCGTCGCCCACCAGGTAGGAAGCACAACCGAGGTCGTCGTGGGTGATCTGCCGGAAGATCATCTTCGCCGCCGGCGCCTGCCGGCGCGCACACCCTACTACCGGGCCCGGCCATTCCCGGTCGGTCCGCGCGCACACCTGCATCGGCGTAGCGAGGCGCGTATTCACGCTGACCTGGCCGACTTCGGGTAGGTCGCGCTCGGACTGACAGGCGGGCGGGCTAAGTTGTGGACTTCCTGCGCTCGGCCTCTCGTCGCTTTCGCTTCTGGCGGCGGCGCTCTTCCCGCGGGGCCCGGAGGGTGACGGGCTGCCCGCGGGTCCGCTGAAGGACCAAGAAGGCGATCGTGCCCCACGTGGCGGGTATCCACAGGGCGATGGCGTGGTAGACGAGCGTTGCGGCCGTGGCCGCGGTGCCGCTGACGCCGTAGAGCACGAGCATGCCGACCATGCTGCCGTCGAGCACGCCGATCCCGCCGGGGATCGGGATGAAATTCGAGAGATAGCCGATCTGGTAGGCGAGAACGACCGGGGCAAGCGGCGGAACGCGCCCGATCGCGGCGAAGCACGCCATCAGCACGGCGATGTCGAACCACAGATAGCCGATGCACCCGAGCAGGCGCCAGTCCGGCGTGCGGAGCAGTCGCTCGCACTCCCGCACGGTGAACGCCGCCTCGGTCAGAAACGTGCGGAGCTTCCCCGGCCGGCGGCCGGCCGCCAGACGATCTCCGGTCCGGGGCAGCAGCGCGAAGAACACCAGGACTGCCACGCCGACCCCTGCGGGAACCAGGCTGAGCAGCGGATTTGACGGTCCCGGCAGCCCGAGGAACAGGCCGAGGCCGGCCGCCGCCAGCGTGATCACGTTGATCGCACTCGTGTAGAAGAACAGCACCGCCGACCGTTCGGCGACGCGTGCGGGTCGCGCGCCGCGCTCGACGAGCAGCCACGCGCCGACGGCCAGGCTGCCGGCGCCGCCGAGCGAGACGGCAGCGCCGAACGCGAGCTCGCTCAGGGCGACGCGCGCGCCGAGCCGAAGCGGCGCGCGGTCGAATACCTGCAGGAACGCCACCACGTAGCCGAGGCAGGAGAGGATCTCGCAGGCGATCGCGACGAGGATCCACGACAGCTGCATCCGGCTGACCTCGTGCGCCACCCCCTGCAGGCCCGGGATGGCCAGCAGCACGCCCACCACCAGCGCGAGCAGCAGCACGAGCGAGATGAGGCCGTTGCGCAGGCTCCGGCGCGCCTTGGCGGCGTTGAGCTGGGTGTCCGCGTGCGGCGGCGGGTTCGGGTCGGTCTCCTGCGCCACGCCCGTGAATCCAAGCAGCTCAGTCAGCGTGGCCCGCGGGTGCGTGCCGGCGCCGGCATGGCACGAGCTCAGTCAGAGTGACCCGTGGGCGCGTCGCGACGGTCGCCGCCGAGGTGCCGGCCAACGGTGCGAAAGGCAAACGAGCGCCGGCCACCCGCACCCCATCGCGCTGACTTCACCCCCTCAAAACGACTTCGATTGCAGCGCGGCCGGCTAGGGTGGGCCGGCGCCCGCAGGCGCGCCGGCAGGCGAGCGACGGGTGATCCATGCCCGGAGCTGCGCGTAAACGGCGGGGTGATTCAGGAGGTGGAAGTGGTTCAGGCCGGCGAGCTCTTGCCCGTTATCGAGCGTAAACGGGATGCGGCGACCTCGGCCGTTCCCTCGCCCCGACGCGCTCGGCATCCGCACGAGGAGATCGCCCAGCAGCGAGCCGAGCGGCCCGGCGCTGAGCGTCGCTCCGATGAAGTAGTAGTTGGCGTCGGGCAGGAAGGGAACTTCGCGGCAGCGGTCGCGCAGGAATTCGTCGGGATCGCAGTCGCGCCAGTCCTCCTCGACGCAGGAGCCGAAGCGCAGATCCTTGATGCCGGCGCTGCGGCTGTTCACGAGCTTGGCCAGGCTTTGGGTCTCCGGTAGCCGGCCGAGCGCCCACGCGAGCACGTTCGCGCCCTTTTCGAGGTCGGCGCCGAGATGCGGGCTGCCGAGACAAAACACGTGGCGGACAGAGTCGGTCCAGGCCAGGCCGTCCCGCTCGGCGTAGTGGCAGGCCGAGCGCGCCACGAGGCCGCCGATCGAGTGCCCGATCAGCACCAGCTCCTCGACCGCGGCCGGCCAGCCGGAGAGCAGGTCCTGGAGCAGGTGCGCCAGCATCCTGCCGTTCTCCGAGACGTGAAGTCCGCTGTTGTAGCGCACGTACACCGGCGTGAAGCTGAGCTCGTCCTGCAGAAGCTCGCCGTAGTTGCGCCGGCGCGCCCCGTCGCGGCCGCGAGTCGCGATCCACCAGGCCTCGTCGGCCTCGCACAGCCCGTGGACGAACACGGCGATCCGCGATGTGTGATCGGGAAACGCCGCCGCCAGGGCCGCCGGGGAGGCTGGGATCGCCTCGCCGCCGCGGCGGATCTGCATCCGCAAGCCGAGCTCGCCTCCGCGCTCACGCAGATGATCCCCGTACAGCCCGTTGAGCGTCCCGAGCGCGATCGATGCGCGCGGCGCCGAGTCCAGCGGCGGCCCCTCCTCCGACGCTCGCAGCGCGGCCGCCCGAGCGCCGCCGGTGGCGGCGGCGCGCAGCCCGACGCGCACGCCGGTGTAGACGGCGTGCGCGACGCCGTCGTGGATGATCCGCGCCGGCGCGGCCGCCGACCCGAGGATCCCGAACGGACGGGCGGCGATGCCCGCGTGCATCTCGCCGATCAGGGCGCCGGTGCCGGAGAGCGCGTCGCCGGCGAGCGCGCCAATCGCCTCGATCTCGCGTCTGCGCATACGCCTCCTGACGATGGTCGTAACTGGGCTCGCGGAACCGTACACCGCCGCGCGGCACTATGCAACATACATGTGGAAGTGTTGCACTCGCGACGACCGCGCTGCGGCAGACGGAGCTGAGGAGGTGCGATGCTCCAGGGCCGTGACGGTGACCCCTCGCCCGTTCCCGCTCGACGCGTTGCGCCTGGGCCAGCGCCGGTTTCTGTCCGCGGAGCGCGTCGACATGAGCGCCGTGGCCGACGAGCTCGGGGTCAATCGCGTCACGCTGTACCGCTGGTTCGGATCCCGGGACCGGTTCCTGGTCGAGGTGCTCTGGTCGCTGGCCCGCCAGGCGCTCGACGACATCGAAGCCCGCGTACAGGGCGCCGGCGCCGAGCGGATCGTGGCGATCGTGGTGGCGTTCCTGGAAACGGTGATCGGCAATCGGGGGATGCAGCGCTGGCTGGCCGAGGAAGGCGAGCACGCGATGCGGTTGCTCACCCGCCACGACACCGACTTCCAGCCGCGTCTGATCGGCGCGATCGAGGCGCTGCTGCGGGAAGAGGCGCGCAGCGGCGCCCTGCGCCTGCCGGTCGACCTTCACGAGCTCGCCTACGTGATTGTCCGGCTGATCGAGTCCTACACATATCTCGACCTGATCACCGGCGAGCAGCCCGAGGCCGCCCGCGCGCGGCCCATCCTGCGGATGCTCCTCAGGCTGGAGGCGTGATGGACCCGGGCCTGGGCGGCAGCGTCGCCGTGGCCACCGGCGGCGCCAGAGACGATCCACCCCGACCTCCGAGGCGTACAGTCGCTATGTGAGCGCGTGCGCGACCCGCAGGGTGCCGGCCCGGGAGAGCACCTTCGCGGGAAGTGAGGTGTGGGGCGCGAGCGGCCGCTCGGCCGCCAGCGTGTCGAGCAGCGCCGCGCGCGTGCGCTCCGGAGTCACCTCGGCGCCCGGGTGGCTCAGCTGCCCGAGTGTGGCTGGGTCCCAGGGGACGCCCAGCGCCTGCTGGACCAAATCGAGCGCTGCGGCCAGCGAGGCCGCCCCGTCGACAACGAGGACGGCCTCCGCCCACGCGGCGCCCTTGATCACCCGCTGGGCAAGGCCACCCACCTTGGCCTCGCCACTCAACACGCTCCACGCGCCGGGGCACCACTCAGCCTCGATCTCGCCGATCCGCGCCCGCGCCCCGACCGCGGCCAGCGCGGCGACGAGCACCCGAGCCAGCGCCTCGTAGCGCGCTTGCATCCCGGTCATCTCCGGGCTCGGACACGCCCACCCCACGCACGCGGTCCCCGGGCCGATCGCCGCGGCGCGGCCGCCGGCCAGCCGGCGCACCGGCGCGAGGCCGCTCGCCGCAGCCACCGCGATCGCCCGCTCGGCGCTGGGCCGGAGCAGGTCCAGCCGCCCGAACGAGAGCGCCGGCGGCGGCGTCCACACGCGCATCGCCTCGGTCCCGGTCTCGGCCGCCTGCCGCAGGAGAGCGTGGGAGACCGCCACGTCGAGCGCGGCGTCGGACGGGCTCGCCGTATAGACCGGAACGCCGGCGGCGGTCAAGCCGCGGGAACGGGCTCGCCCGAGCGCTCGAGGAAATCTCGCACGCGCGCGGCGTACGGCTCGCGGTCGTAGCTGCCCACGAACGCCCCGGCCATCCTCACCGGGTCGCCGAAGAAGTAGTACTCGTAGAGCGCCTGGCGCGAGCCGAAGGCTGAGATGCACGTATCCCAGACGAGATGAAAGAGGCGCACGCGCTCCGGCCCGCTCAGCGTCGCCGACTGCAGGTAGGCCTGCACGTCCTCGGCGGCCGGGCCGCGGACGTCCCCCTCGCTCGGCAGCGCCATCAGGCCGCTCGCTCCGAGCTTGCGCAGGATCTCCGGGAAGCGCTGGTAGAGCTTCGGGTACCAGTTCCGGGCCGCGTTCAACGGCTCCCAGCGTGGGGTCATGACCCCGAACTCGTTCGCCGAAGCGTCCGCCTCGGCGGCGCGGACCAGGGCGCGCAGCTGCTCGAGCGCGATGATCGCCTCGGCCACGTTCTCCTGCACGTGCTGGAACTGGCCGATGCCGATCGCCTCGGTAAGGCAGGTGATCAGCCCGAGCATGAACTCGGTCTTGGCGGTGGTGCGCGCGGTCACCTGATGGGTCATGTGCACCGCCGCCGTGGTGTCGGTGTAGAACGTGTTGCACAGCTCGGGGTGTCCGAGCATGAAGCACCGTTCGTAGGGAACGTGGACGTCGTCGAAGACGACCACCGCGTCCATCTCGTCGAAGCGCGAGGCGAGCGGGCGGTCGAAGCGCCCACGCCCGTGGTCGAGCGGCTCCCGGCAGAGGAAGCGCAGCCCGGGCGCATCGCAGCTCACTGCGAACGCGAATGAATACGGCGCGTCCTCGGGCGTGCCCTTCAGCACGGTGGAGGGGAACACGAGGAGCTCGTCGGCCGTCGGCCCGATCGTGGCCAAGAGCCGCGCGCCGCGGATCACCACGCCGCCCTCGTCCTCGCGGACGATCCGCGCCGACACCGCGCCGCCGAGCTGCTGGCTTGCGCCTTGGCTGCGGTTCGACTGCGGCGGGACGAGGGTGTGGGTGAGCAGCAGGTCCTGCTCGCGGACGCGCTCATAGTAGGCGCGGACGTTCTCGGCGAACCCGGGATCGGCCTGGGCGAACCAGGGGCCGGCCTGGCTGAGCGCCATCAGCGCACTGTTCAGGTAGTCGCCGGTGCGGCCGAGCATGCCGAAGCTGTGGTCGGCCCACGCCTTCATCGCTTCACGGCGCCTGAGCAGATCGTCGATCGTGCGCGGGACCATGAACGACATCCCCACGCGGTCGCCGCTGCTCGGGGACTCATAGGTCAGGACATCGCGCAGCTCGGTCTCGTGCTGCATGTCGTAGAGCTCGGCGTAGCTCCGCACCACCCCTCGGAACGCAGGATGGTCGGGGATCCCGGAGCTCAGCGTCTCGCCGTCGAGTTGGACGGTGCGCCGGGAAGCGCGAAGGCGCTCGATGTACTCCTTGCCGGTACGGGCACCCATGGTCGCTCCGGAGCCTCAGCGCGCCGCGACCGACGCCGGCACGTGCGCGCTCTCGGCCAGCAGCCCCCGCGCGCGCTCGCGGCTCTGCGTCGACAGCGGGGCCAGCGGCGCTCGCGCATGGGACGAGGGCAGCAACCCGAGCTCCGCCATCGCCCACTTGACCGGTGCCGGGTTGGTCTCGAGGAAGGCGAGCTCGACCAGCGGGTGAAGCTCGTAGTGCAGGCGGCGGGCCTCCTCGTGGCGGCCGGCGGCAAACTCGTCGTAGAGCTGCGCCACCGGGCGGGGGGCGAAATTCGCCACGCAGCTGAGGTGGCCGGCGCCGCCGAGCGCGAGCATCGGGTAGCACAGCAGCTCGATCCCGGAGTAGGCCAGGAAGTCGGGGCCGCAGAGGTTGAGCACGTGAGAGACGTGCTCGAAGTCCCGCGTGGTCTCCTTGATCCCGACGATGTTGGCGTGCTCGCGAGCCAGCCGGGCGACCGTGGCCGGGGCGATGTCGACCGCCGCGCGCACGGGCACGTTGTAGATGACGATCGGCAACTCGGGAAACTCGCGCGCCACCGTCGCATACCAGTGATACAGGCCCTCCTGCGTCGGGCGGGCGTAGAACGGCGTGATCACCAGCACCGCGTCGGCCCCGAGCGCCTCGGCCGCCGCGGTCAGCTCGAGTGTCTCGTCGAGTCGGGCCGTCCCGCTCCCGGGCAGGAACGGCACGCGGTCGCCCACCGCCCGAGCGGCCGCACGCATCACCTCGATCCGCTCGGCGACCGACTGCGCTGCCGGCTCGCCGGTCGAGCCCCCGACCGAGATGCCGTGGGAGCCGTGCTCGAGCTGCCAGTCGACCAGCCGGCCGACGCTCTCGAGATCGAGCGCGCCGTCGTCATGAAACGGCGTCACCAGGGGCGTGATCGCGCCCCTCAGCTGCGACGGGTCGGAACGGAATCTCATGGCGCAGCGTCTCCTCCGGTGCTCGAGTGTTCACGTGACCAGGCCTCGTACTCGGGGCGGCGCTCCTCCGAGAGCGGGAAGACCCCGCGGACGCTCTCGCCGTCGCTGACCCGCTCGAACGCCCACGCCTCGCGGCGCTCCTGCTCGAGCGCGTCGCGAGCAACCTCCTCGGCCAGCGCCGCCGGCACCACCAGCACGCCCTCGGCATCGCCGACGAGCACGTCCCCGGGCATCACCAGCACCCCTGCGCAGCTCACCGGGACGTTCTCCTCGAGCGGGTGGTGCAGGCGACCGAGCACCGCCGCGTGCGGGGCCTGATAGTAGGTGGGAAGCTCTAGCTCGGCGACCGCGGGGCTGTCCCGTAGGCCTCCGTCGGTGACGATCCCGGCGGCGCCCCGGCGCAGGGCGCGCAGCGCCAGGATGTCGCCGATCGTCCCCGCGCCGGCCTCGCCGCGCGCCTCGATCACCAGCACCTCGTTCTCTGAAATTGACTCGACCGCGCGCTTCTGAGCGTTCAGCTCGGCCCGGTCGGCCGCCGCGACGTCCTCGCGCAGCGCGACGTAGCGAAGCGTGTGGGCGTAGCCGAGCAGGCGGAGGTCCGGGCGGGTCGGGCGCAGCCCGCCCATGAACGTGTTCGCGATCCCGCGAGCCCGCAGCTGGGTGGTGAGCGTCGCGGTCGAAACCTGGCGCAGTGCGGCCTCGGCCGCGCCCGAGAGGACTGCGGGGCGCGGCGCGGCCGTGTTCCACGCGGCCGCCCGGACCTCCGGGGTGACCCGCGGCATCGCCCCGTAGGGCGCGATCTCCTCGCCCGCCTCGACGATCGGGTTACGCAGGCGGCCGATGCCCTCGACCTCGACCTCGACGACGTCGCCGGGCCGCACCGGCCGCGAGCCGGCGGGCGTCCCGGTCAGGATCACGTCGCCGGGCTCGAGCGTGATGAAGCGCGACAGATCCGCTACCAGTAGCCCGAAGCCGAAGATCAGGTTGGCCGTGCTGTCCTCCTGGGCGAGCTCGCCGTTGACGAACGTGCGCAGGGTCATGGTGCACGGGTCGATCTCGGCCGCCGGCACGAGCCGCGGCCCGAGGGGGGTGAAGCCGTCGTGGCCCTTGGCGAGCACGTTCGAGCCGCGGTCGGCCCAGCGCAGGTCATAGACGCCGAAGTCGTTGGCGATCGTGTAGCGGCCGATCGCCGCCAGGCCCGCCTCGGGCGAGACGCCGCGAGCCCGCGTCCCCATCACGAGCGCGATCTCGCCCTCGAAGGCCAGGAGCTCGCAGCCCCGCGGACGGACGACCGGATCCCCGTCCGCGGCCACCGAAGACGGCGGCTTCAGGAAGTAGGACGGCTCCCGCGGCACCCGGCCGCGCTGTTCGGCGCGGCTGCGGTAGTTGAGGTGAACCCCGAAGATCTTCGAGGGCGCCGGCCACGCCGGCTCGCCGGCCGACTCGGGCCGCGCGATCGCAGGCGCCGCGCCGCGCGGCCTGAAGTCCTGACCTTGCATCTCGGCGCGAAATCGTATAGGATTTCCGGCGTAACCGCAACCACCCGGCGCTAGTCCGAAACCGGCGCTGTCAGCGAAACCGCCGCGGGAGGTCCGATGGCAACCACGCATCCGGAGACGACGGCGCCCCTGCCGGCCATCCGCGCCCAGCAGCATTACATCAACGGGGCGTTCCGGGACAGCGCCGACGGCGCCACCTTCGCGAGCCTGAACCCGACCGACAACTCGGTCCTGGCCGAGGTCGCCGAGGGCTCCGCCGCCGACATCGATGCCGCCGTGGCGGCGGCCCGGCACGCGTTCGACGAGGGGCCTTGGCCGCGGGCCCGGGCCGCGGAGCGGGCTCGGGTGCTGCGCCGGATCGCCGCGCTGCTGCGCGACCGCGCCGAGGAGTTCATCGGGCTCGAGGTGCTCGATATCGGCATGCCGATCGCCCAGATGCGCGGGCTGGCCGCCCGCGCGGCGGAGAACTTCGACTACTTCGCCGGCGTGATCACCGAGCTCTCCGGCGACGCCTACAAGGTCGGCGGCGAGTTCCTCAACTACACGATCCACAAGCCGATCGGGGTGGCCGGGCTGATCATGCCGTGGAACGCCCCGCTGATGCTCTCGACCTGGCGGATCGCGCCGTGCCTGGCCGCCGGCAACACGATCGTGCTGAAGCCGGCCGAATGGTCGCCGCTGACCGCCACGCGCCTGGCCGAGCTGATGGACGAGGCGGAGCTGCCGCCCGGCGTGTTCAACGTCGTGCACGGCTTCGGCGAGACCGCGGGCGCCGCGCTGTCGGCCCATCGCGACGTCCAGCTTCTGTGCTTCACCGGCGAGACCACGACCGGCAAGACGATCATGGCCGCCGCTGCTCCGACCCTCAAGCGGCTCTCACTCGAGCTCGGCGGCAAGTCGCCGGTCGTGGTGTTCGAGGACGCCGACTTCGACCGCGCGCTCGACGCCGCGGTGTTCCAGATCTTCTCGATGAACGGGCAGCGCTGCACCGCGGGCTCGCGGCTGCTCGTCCAAGAGCCGCTGTATGAGCGCTTCGTGGCGGCGATGGCCGAACGGGCCGATGCGATCCGCGTCGGCGACCCGTTCGATCCGGCGACCGGGCTCGGGCCGCTGATCCGCTCCGAGCACCATCAGCGCGTGCTCGGCTACATCGAGTCGGCGCGCGAGCAGGGCGCGGAGGTCCGCGCCGGCGGGCGGGCTCCCGAGCACCTGAACGGCGGCAACTTCCTCAGCGCGACCGTGATCGCCGGCGTCACCCCGGGGATGCGGGTGTTCCGCGAGGAGATCTTCGGCCCGGTGGTCACGGTCACCCCGTTCGCCGACGAGGCCGAGGCGATCCGCCTGGCCAACGACACCGACTACGGCCTCGCGGCGTATGTGTGGACACGCGACGGCCAGCGTGCCCACCGGGTCGCCCAGGCGATCGACACCGGGTTGTGCTGGATCAACTCGCACAACGTCCGCGACCTGAGGACGCCGTTCGGCGGCGTCAAGGGCAGCGGCATCGGCCGCGAGGGCGGTGAGTTCAGCTTCGAGTTCTACTGCGATCTGGAGACGATCCACGTGGCCCTCGGCGAGCACCACATTCCGCGGCTCGGGCGATGAGCTCTCCCGACGCGCAGATCGCGCCGCGCACGCGGGTCTCAGAGCTCGTCCGCCGCGTTGCCCGCCCGTCCTACGACATCGTCCGCGTCGCGCACGTCGAGCTGCTGGTCGCCGACCTCGAGGCGTCGCGCGCCTTCTACGGCGAGCTGCTGGGGATGATCGAGAGCGACCGCGACGACGATGTCGTCTACCTGCGCGGGTGGGAGGATCACACCCACCACAGCCTCGTGCTGCGCCGCGCCGCGGAGCCGGCGGTCAGCCACATCGCCTTCCGCGTGCGCGAGGAGGAGGACCTCGAGCTACTGGCCGACGCCGCCCGGACTGTGGGCGCGCCGGTGCAGTGGCACGAGCACGAGCCCCATCACGGCCGGGCGCTGCGGCTTTCGGATCCGTTCGGCATACCGCTCGAGTTCTTCGCCGCGATCGAGCCGGCGCGCTCTCGCCTGCGCCACTTCCACGAGCACCGCGGCGCGCCCGTGATGCGCCTCGACCACGTGAACCTCCAGATGCCCGACATCGAGCGGGCGATTCCGTTCTGGGCCGAACACGGCTTCCGATGCTCGGAGTACCTCTCGACCGACGGACCCGACGAGCGCCTGTGCGGCGCCTGGCTGTTTCGCAAGCCGAACTGCCACGACGTCGCCTTCACCGCCGGCGTCGGCCCGCGCCTGCACCACATGGCGTTCTGGGTGGCCGAGCCGATGGGCGTGCTGCGCGCCTGCGACCACCTCGCCGCCGCCGGAGCGGCGCCGGCGATCGAACGCGGTCCGGGGCGCCACGGAATCACCAACGCCTTCTTTGTCTACTTCCGCGACCCCGACGGCCACCGAATCGAGCTGTTCAGCTCGGACTACTTCACCGGCGATCCCGACCTCGAGCCGTTGCGCTGGAGCGCGTCCGACCCCACCGCGCGCACGTTCTGGGGCGCCCGGGCGCCGGATTCCTGGTACGACGAGGCCTCACGGTTCCGCGGCCACGACGGCGAGCTGGTTCCGGTGCGCGACAGCTCGGTCGACGAGCGCTCGGAGCTGCTGGCCTGAGCCGATGGCCGCGGTCGCCGCTCAGCGGCAGGGCAAGCAGGAGCGGGTGTATTCGATCCTGCGCTCGCGCATCGTCGAGGGCGCCTGCGGGCCCGGCCACCGGCTGGTAATCGACGCCCTGGCTCGCGAGCTCGAGGTCAGCCAGATGCCCGTGCGGGAGGCGATCCGGCGGCTCGAGGCCGAGGGATGGGTTCTTTACACCCGCAACCAGGGTGCGCAGGTGGCGCCGATCGACGCGGTCTCGTGGAGCGAGGCGATGACCACGATGGCCGTGCTCGAGGGCTACGCGACCGCGCTGGCCGCGCCGCACGTGAGCCGCCGGGACCTCGATCGGATGCGGGCGGCCAACCGGGCCATGGAGGCGGCGCTCCGCGAGCTCGACGTGGCCGGCGCCTCGACGCACAACCTGGCTTTCCACGGCGTGATCCACGCGCGCTGCCCGAACGCCCACATCCGCCGGGAGTTGACCTCGATCCAGGAGCGGCTGAACTCTCTGCGCAACACGATCTTCAGCTACATCCCGGCTCGGGGCGAGATCTCAGTGCACGAGCACGCCGAGCTGCTGGCGATGCTCGAGCACGGGGCGGAGGCGGCGGCGATCGAGGCGTTCGCGCGCGAGCACAAGCTGAACACGGTGGCGGCGTTCGAGCTCCGCCGCGCGGGGGCCGTCTGACTGGCGCCGGCTGACCGGCCGGGCGTTGAAACTTCCTTCTCGTGCGCGGGCGCTGGGCGTTAGCGGACCTCACCGTGGTCGTGCTCGTCGCGGCCGCGATCGCCGTGTTCGCGATGATCGATCGCTCCGGCGGCGGGGGCCGCTCGCCGCTCGAGACGACGGTCGGCACCGGTTCGCCCGGCCGCGCGGTGCCGGCCGGATTCCTCGGGCTCTCGCTCGAGTATCCGGGCGTCGAGCCCTACGCGGGCGGCAATCCCGCCGCGATCGATCCGGTGTTCCTGCAGTTGGTCCGCAACCTCGCCGTGCCGCAGCCGGTGCTGCGAATCGGCGGCGACAGCTCCGACTGGACGTGGTGGCCGGTCGAGCAGATGGCGCGTCCACCCGGGGTCGCGTACGGCCTGACCCCGCGCTGGATGTCGGTGACCCGGCAGGTGGCCGAGGCGCTCGGCGCGCGGCTGATCCTCGGGATCAACCTCGAGGCGGACAGCCCCGAGCTCGCCGCGGCCGAGGCACAGGCGCTGATCGCCGCGCTCGGCCCGAGCTCGGTTCAGGCGCTCGAGCTCGGCAACGAGCCCGAGCTCTACGGCGCGTTTCCGTGGTACCGGACCGCGGCCGGCCGGCCGGTGACGGGACGCTCGAGCCACTATGACTTCGACGCCTTCCTGAGCGACTTCATGCGGATTGCCGGGGTGCTCCCGCAGGTGCCGCTGGCCGGCCCATCGGTGAGTGGTCCGGGGTGGAGCCGCCAGCTCGGGCGGTTCATCGCGGCTGAGCCGCAGGTGCGGATCCTCACCCTGCACCACTACCCGCTCCAGCTCTGCTTCGCCGCACGCCATGCGCCGAGCGTCGCCGGTCTCTTGACACCGGCGGCGTCGACCGGCCTGGCCGAGAGCTTCGGGCCCTACGCCGCGCTCGCCCACAGCCACGGGCGGCAGCTGCGCGTCGACGAGCTGAACACCGTCTCCTGCGGAGCCGATCCCACGGTCAGCCAGAGCTTCGCCTCCGCCCTGTGGGTGCTCGACGCGCTGTTCGAGATGGTCCGGGCGGGGGTCGACGGCGTCAACATCCACACCTTCCCGGGCGCCGGCTACGGGCTGTTCTCGTTCCGCCACAAGCACGGGAGCTGGAGCGCCACCGTGGCCCCGGAGTACTACGGCCTGCTGATGTTCGCCGAGGCCGCGCCGGCGGGCGCCCGGCTGCTGCCGGTGAGCGGCGGGCCGCTGAAGGTGTGGGCCACCCGCGGGGCGGACGGGCGGATCCGGGTGGTCACGATCAACAAGGGCGGCCGCGCCGAGACGCTCAGGCTCCGGCTCCCGGGCGCGAGCGGCGCGGCGTCGCTCGAACGGCTCGAGGCCCCGAGCGTCTCGGCGCGCAGCGGCGTGAGCCTCGGGGGCTTCAGCTTTGGGGCGCGCACGTTCACCGGCGTGGCGGCGCCGCGCGCGGCGGCGGTGCCCGCGAGCGACGGCCGCTTCACCGTGTCGATGCCGGCCTACAGCGCGGCGCTGCTGACGGTCCGCGGCGGGTAGGGGGCCGGCTGGCGCCGGCGTCCCTGGGGCCTGTCCACCCCGTCCGGACGGGGTCCCCCGGCCCCACGGACGCTGCGCGCCGGCCGGCGCGCAGCCCTCCCTCACGACTGCTCGGCGACCCACTCGTCGATCCGCCGCCACCAGCCGTACAACCACTCGCTCTGCGCGTCGGGGTCGCGGGGGACCTCCGCCGCCGGCACCCGCCAGGCCCGCATGCGGAGCGTCCCGCCGATCGGCATCTCGCGCCACAGCTCGAGCGGGAAGGCAGCGAGCCCGAGCCCGGTGTGGGCGGCGAAGATCACATCCGCGGCCGGGTTCGCGTGTAGCGCGGTCTGGACGCCGGTGGGGTGCGGGGGCAGCACCCGCGGCATCGCCTCGGCCGCGGCGGCCTCGCGCCGGCGGCCGCGGCGCCGGAGCTTCTCGATCGCGCCGCGGCGGCGCTCGGGGGTGAAGTTGGCGCCCTCGGGGAACAGCAGCAGCACCCCGCGGCGGTCGAGCTGGGCGGTGACCGCGGCGATCCGGGCCTCTGAGGCCTCGCGGTCGTCGGGGTCGATCACCGCGTGGGGCAGGCGGTGGCCGAGGATGTCGATGCACGGGTCGCCCAGCAGCGCCTGCTTGAACACCGCGCTCGGGCGGCGCTCGAAGCGGGACAGGATCTCGTCGGCGAACAGCAGGGTGTCGGCCGGCCCGGCGTGGCGGCTGAACGCGAGCAGCGGGCCGTCCTCGACCAGCGCCCGCGTCGCAGCCGCGTCGTCGTCGCGGGCGACGGTGATCTCGAGCGCGGCGCGCGCGTGGCCGGCGATGCCGGCCACGTACCAGCGCAGCAGCCGCCAGTGCAGCGCCAGGAAGCGGCGGCTGGTGAGCTCACGGCCGGCGCCCGCGAGCAGCCACAGGGCGCCGCAGGCCAGCAGTGTGGCCAGCTCATAGGCGCAGTAGACGGTTACGACGCGGACGGCGATCAGCGGCTTGCGGCTCCCCATCGCCGCCTGGATCAGGGCGGCCACTGCGTACAGGACCGGCGCGGCGCAGAGCCCCGCCGAGCACATGAGCAGCCACGCGGTGATGGTGAGCGGGCGCCTGATCGGATCTGGCGGCATCAGTTCTCCTTCAGATAGCGGATCGAGGCTTCGTAGGCGGAATCGATTTGGCGGTCGACGCTCCGAGCCAGGCGTCGGACCTGGAGCTGGCCGTACGGGCTGTTGTAGGCCGGGGCGGCCGACCCTCCGGTCGGCAGCACGTGCAGCACGATCCCCTCCGGCTGGGCGGTGAGGTCGTGCGCGAACCGGTGCCGGCGCGCCACCTCGAAGGCGACCAGGCCGACCTCCCATGGCCACCGCGGCGGGCGCAGGGGCTGCTCGAGCCGTCCGACCTGGAGCACGTAGATCGTCCTCGCGCCGAGCGCCACCGCGCGGCTGACCGGCACGGAGTTGACGATCCCGCCGTCGATGAAGTGCTCAGCTCCGATCTCGACCGGCGGGAAGATCCCCGGCACCGCGCAGGAGGCGAGGATCACGTCGGCCAGCGGCCCGGCGTCGAACCAGTGCTCGGCCGCCCGTTCGATCGACGCGGCCACGCACTGGAACGGGAGGCGGAGCTGTTCGACCCGCTTCACCGGCAGCACGGCGAGGAGGCGCTCGCGCGCCGCCGCGAGCGACTGCAGGTGGGTGCCGGTGCGGGCGAGCGTGCCCAGGCGACGCAGCATCGAGCCGGCGGGCAGCTCGGCGGGGTGGGTGTCCCGCCACAGCTCGGCCAGGCGCTGCACGCCCACCGGCGTCGGATCGGCGGCGAAGAACGCGCCGTTGAGCGCGCCGACCGAGGTCCCGAGGACGACGTCCGGAACGATCCCGCGCTCGGCCAGCGCCCGGAGCATCCCGACCTCGTGGCCGCCGAGGATGCCGCCTCCGCCGAGTACGACGGCGAGCCGCGAGTGACGCTCCGGGGGCATGTCAGCGCTCTACCCGGAGCGGCGCGATCCGGCTCCCGCTTGCCGGTATGCGTGCTGACCTTGGACTCGTCGTGGTCGGGCGCCCCACCTCCTACAGTTGTCCCCATGGACGCCGTCCGGCCCGCCTCCGAAACGCGCCGCGCTCCGCGGCCGGACCGGCCGTGACCCTCGCGCTGGCCGGTCTCGGCGCACTCGCCGCGGCGTACGTCCAGGCCGCCACCGGGCTTGGGTTCGCGCTCGTGCTCACGCCCGTGATGCTGGCGCTGCTCTCGCCGGCGGCGGCGATCGTGACGGTGACCGCCCTCGGGCTCGAGTTGAACCTGCTCGTATTGGTCGGCGAGCGGCGACGCCCCCGAGTCGCGTGGCGTGATCTCGGACCGATTCTCGCCGCCGCGGCGCCCGGCACCGTCTGCGGCGTGATCCTGCTTCGCGCGCTGTCGAAGCCGGTGCTGCAGCTCGCGGTCGGCGTGGCCTTGATCATCGCCGCGGGCGCACTCCTGCGGGCTCGCGCCGGGGCGCCGGGGCGCGCCGGCGGCAGCCTGCGGGCGCGGCTCGCGGTCGGCTTCACGACCGGCGCGCTGACCACCGCGACCGGCGTGAGCGGGCCGCCGCTGGCGCTGTGGTTCGCCCGGCGGCGGTTGGCGCCGGCGGAGGTGCGCGACTCGCTCAGCGCCACGTTCCTGGCCATCGGGGTGATCGGCTTCGCCGCGCTGGTTCCGGTGATGAGCCGCGCGCACCTCAGCGCGCCGCTGCTGGCGGCTGGGATCGCCTGCGTGATCGGCGGGCACGCCGTCGGCCGGCGAGCCTTCGCCCGCCTCGACCCCCGGCGCTTTCAGCCGCTGATGCTGGGAATCATCGCGTGCGCCGGCGCGGCGAGCATCGTCGCCGGCGCGGCCGGGCTCTGAGGAGGTCCGGCCGCGGCGGCTCGCCGCCGGCGGCACGCCGCGATCGCGACGAACCAGCGACCGGCATGCAGGACGCTGCCGCCCCCGAGCTCGGCGGCGAGCTCCTCGGGCGTGAAGAAGCGCTTGTAGACGCGGTGGCGCGAGCCGTCGTTCAGCCGGCGCACCTGCCATTGCTCGGCCGGGGTGTCCGGCCGCCGGGCAGAGTCGACGACGACCAGCTCGGCGCCGACCCGGAGGGCCTCGGCCACGAACCACGCCCGCTCCGGCGGGAGCAGGTGCCCGTAGAAGTGGGAGGTGAACACCCGCTCGAACTCGCCGTCGGCAAACGGCAGCGGCACCGCGTCGCCCCGCACCACCCGGGCGGCTGGCGCGCGGGGGGAGGCGATGGCCACCATCCGGGGGCTCTGATCGAGCGCGACGACGTCGCCTCGGAGGTGGCGGGTCAAGAAGCCCGTGCCGCAGGCGACGTCGAGGACCCGGGCCGGCGAGAGCGCACGCATCCCGTCGATCACCTCTCGCACCTCCTCGGACCAGCCGGGCCGCTCGCGTTCGGCGAATAGCCCGGTCCCGCGCCACCAGTCGTCGTACTCGGCGGCGCGCCGCTCGTAGTAGGCGCGCATGGCGTCGCTGACCACACGGGTGCTCACGCGGGCCAGGCTAGCGGTCGGCTTGCGGCCGCAGGCGGCGCCCGGGCGAAGGCCGGCTCCCTAACGCGACGTCCACATTCCACCTCCGAACTGCGGCGGTAAACTGGCAAACAGAGCATCCGGTGCGGCGCCGGACCAATTCGCTCTCAGGGCGCGAGTCCGAGGGTGCCTTCGAGCAATGAATCAGGCAGACTCAGGCTGCGTCGAGATCGCGTTCCGCGAGGTCAGCAAGCGCTACGAGGGGCGTCCCGAGGCGGCGGTCAACCGGCTCAGCTTCGAGGTCCCGCCGGGCGAGATCTGCGTGCTGATCGGACCGTCGGGGTGCGGCAAGACGACCGCGCTGAAGATGGTCAACCGGCTGATCGCGATCACCGACGGCGACATCACGATCGACGGACGCAGCGTCAATGCGCTCGAGGTGACCCAGCTGCGCCGCGGGATCGGGTACGTCTTCCAGCAGATCGGGCTGTTCCCGCACATGAGCGTCGAGGCCAACATCGGCTCGGTGCCCCGGCTGCTCGGGTGGTCCAAGCAGCGCATCCGCGCTCGCGCCGCGGAGCTCCTCTCGCTCGTCGGCCTCGACCCCGACGCCGACCTGCGCCGGTATCCGGGCGAGTTCTCGGGGGGCCAGCAGCAGCGCATCGGCGTCGCCCGCGCAATGGCGGTCGATCCGCCGATCATGCTGATGGACGAGCCGTTCGGCGCGATCGACCCGATCACCCGCGAGCGCCTGCAGGACGACTTCCTCCGGCTGCACCGGGAAGTGCGCAAGACGATCATCTTCGTCACCCACGACATCGACGAGGCGATCAAGATGGGTGACCGGATCGCGATCATGCGGGACGGCCAGCTAGTGCAGTACGCCACTTCCGACGAGCTCCTGGCCTCGCCGGCCAACGACTTCGTGGCCAGCTTCGTGGGCGCTGATCGGGGGCTCAAGCGGCTGCGAGTGTGGACTCTGCGCGACCTTACCCTCGACCCCGCTCCGCCGGCGGGAGGCGACTCGCTGCCGTCGGTGGAGGTCGGGCGCAGCCTGCGCGACGCCCTGTCGTTGCTGCTAACCGAGGGCGCCGGCCAGCTGACGGTGACCGAGGCGGGCAAGCCGATCGGCACGGTCACGCTGGAGGCGATCACCTCGGCGGTGGCGCAGGACCGCAATACCGCAGCGGCATGATCTCCGGCTTGATCACGCCCGCGGCCGGCGGCCCGGTCATCCCGACGTTCGGCAAGAGCTCCACCTGCGTGGTTCAGAACCACCAGTTCTGCATGAGCTGGTTCCTCGACAACTTCAGCTCACGGTTCCAGCCGCGCCTGCTCGAGCACATCGAGCTGACCGCGATCGCCGTCGGCGTGGGGATGGTGATCGCGTTTGCCGCCGCGCTTCTGGCCCACACCCAGAGCTGGTTCGAGACGCCGTTCTCACTGCTTGCGGCCTTCTTCTACACGATCCCGGCCCTTGCCTTCTTCGAGGTCATGGTGCAGGTCACCGGGATCAACCGGTTGACGGCCGAGATTGCCCTGGTCTCCTATACGCTGCTGATCCTCTTCCGCAACACGCTCACGGGGCTACGGGCGGTACCGGACGACGCGCTCCAGGCGGCCGAGGCGATGGGGCTGACGCGCCGCCAGACGCTCACCCGGGTGGAATTGCCGCTGGCGCTGCCGCCGATCATGGCCGGCATCCGGATCGCCACGGTGACCACGATCAGCCTGACCACGGTGGCCGCCTACATCGGCGCCGGCGGGCTCGGCGAGCCGATCTTCGACGGGATCCAAACCGGGTTCAAGACCGAGTTCGTCGCCGCCGGGTTCCTGGCCGTGGCGCTGGCGCTCGTGGCCGACGGCCTGCTCGTCATCGTGCAGCGCCTGCTCACCCCGTGGGCCCGGCGCGTCCGGAGGGCGTAGCGGTGCAGACCCTGATCAACGCGTTCAGCTTTTTCGGCCACCACCTCGATCTGTTCCGTGACAAGACGATCGCCCACCTGGCGATCTCGTTCGCGTCGATCGGCGTAGCGCTGGCGATCGCGATTCCCCTCGGCGTGTGGCTCGGGCACCTGCACCGAGGGTCGTTCTTCGCCATCAACGTCTCGAACATCGGCCGAGCCCTGCCCAGCCTGGCGGTGATCTCGATCGCTATCGGCATCGTCGGGATCGGCTTCGCCAACACGATGGTCGCGCTGGTCATCCTGGCCGCTCCGGTGATGCTGACCAACGCCTACGTGGCCGTCGACCAAGTCGACACCAACGCGGTCCAGGCTGCCCGCGCCATGGGCATGCGCCCGTGGCAGGTCCTCATGCGGGTGGAGCTGCCGCTGGCCGTCCCGCTGATCTTCGCCGGCATCCGGACGGCCACCGTCTACGTGGTCGCGACCGCCACGCTGGCCACATTCGCCGGCGGCGGCGGGCTCGGCGACATCATCGTCAACGAGGCGACGTACGGATCCGCCGGGGTGGTCGCCGGTGCGCTGGCGATCACCGTGCTGGCCTTCGCGATCGACGGCCTGCTCGCGGTCGTCCAGCGCGCGGTGACCCCACGTCCGCTGCGTCACCTGGCCAGGCGGGCGTCGGCCGCCGCGACGGTGCGAGAACCCCTGCCGCCGCTACCGGCGCCACCACAGTGAGCTTACCGTGTCAACAGTCAACGCAAAAGGAGCAGTTATGAGACAGGTACCCGACCGGCCGGACGCCGAGCGCCGCGGCCGCGGCAGTCACCTCCACAGGATCGTCGCCGTGACGCTGACGGTCCTCGCCGCGCTGGTGATCGCGGCGTGCGGCAGCAGCAGCTCGTCGAGCTCGGCCTCGGGCTCAGGCGCGAGCGGCGGGTCGAGCTCGTCGGCGACGAGCTCAACCTCGTCCACCGCCGCCTCGGGCGGCTCGGCGGCGCAGCCCGGCAAGGGCAAGCCGGCGATCACGCTCGGCACCAAGAACTTCACCGAGGAGTTCGTGATCGGCGCGCTGTACCAGCAGGTGCTTCAGCACGCGGGTTACACAGTGAACTACAAGCCGAACATCGGCGCCACCGAGGTCGTTGACAAGGCGCTCACCAGCGGCCAGATCGACGCCTATCCGGAGTACACCGGTGAATCGGTGGCGACCGTGTTCAACATCACCACGCCGGTGACCAGCCCGCAGCAGGAGTATCAGCTGGCCAAGGCCGCCTACGCCAAGCGCGGCCAGTCGATGAGCGACATCACCCCGTTCTACGACACCGACGCCATCGCCACGCTGAAGACGTATGCCAGCCAGCACGGGCTGAGGACGATGACCGACCTGAAGAAGCTCCCGCACTTCACGCTCGGCGCCCGCCCGGAGTTCGAGGGCCGCCAGGAGGGTGCCGCCGGGATGCGCAAGGCGTATGGGATCAACAACTTCGCCTTCAAGTCGCTCGCCCTCGGCCTTCAGTATCAGGCGCTCGACTCTCACAGCGTCGACGCGGCGGACATCTTCTCCACCGACCCGCAGCTGGCCAGCGGTAAGTACGCCGTGCTGAGCGACCCCAAGCACATCTTCGGCTACCAGAACATCGCGCTGGTGATCAACACGAAGAAGCTGGATCAGCTCGGCGGGGCGAGCTTCATGGGGCTGATCAACAAGGTCAACAGCCTGCTCACCACCCCGGCGGTGATCGCGATGAACAAGGCCGTGGCGATCGACAAGCAGTCGCCGGCGGCCGTGGCGCAGTCCTTCCTCAAGGCCAACGGCCTGGTCTGAGCCGCAGGCGGACTGGGCGGCGGGGCGGTTGTGCCGCCTCGCCGCCTCGCTTGCCTACGCCGCGCCGGGCGGCGCGCCGCCGGCGGTCACGCGCCCGGCGTCCACGCTCTCGCGGCGGACGCTGCGCCCGGCGAGCACGTAGTAGACGCCGGCTCCGAACAGCGCGCCCATGAACACGCTGAAGTCCGCGCCGTTCGTCGCCGTCGACAGCGGGCCCTTCCAGATCGTGGTGTCGAGCCAGCTCGCCGCCGCAATCATGCCCGCGAGCTGGGCCACCACGCCCGGCACATGGATGCCGCCGTGGCGCCAGTAGACGCCCGCGCGGCCGCTCAGAAGCGATCGCGAGTCATAGCGGCCCCGGCGCAGCCACCAGTCGAGCAGGAAGATCGCCACCCACGGTGCGATCCAGATGATCATGAACAGCAGGAAGTCGGTCAGGAACGTGTTGAACGAGGACGAGAAGATCGTCACGGCGGTGAGCACCGCGGCGACGACGGTGTCGATCAGCACGCACTGCCAGCGCCGGATCGGCGGGATGATCGCCTGCAGGGTGAGACCCGAGGAATACAGGTCGACGCTGTTGATCGAGAACAGCTGGACGATGACGAAGATCAGGTAGGGAATCAGGAACCAACCCGAGAAGGCGTGAGGAAGGCCGGAGATCGGGTCCGTGGCGGAGGGCACGGTGGTCGCCACCGCTGCGCCGAGCAGCGCCAGGAGCGTCGAGGGGACGTAGCCGCCGAGGGCCACCGACGCGACGATCTGGACGCGGCTCGAATCGGGGGCGAGATACCGGGAATAGTCGCTCGCGTTCATCACCCATCCGTATCCGCCGGCGGAGAGGATCAGCGCGAGCGCCACCAACACGGTCTCCCAGCCGGCGCCGGATCCCGCCCCGAGATGGACCTTCGGAAGCGTCAGCGCCGCGAGCACCACGAACAGCACGACGAACGGCGGCACGAGCAGGCGCAGGATCCGGAGCATGGCGCGGTGGCCGAGGACCGGTAGGACCAGCTGCACGCCGGCCGCGGCGACGACGAGCGCCAGCTTCAGCCCGAGCGAGCCATGGAGGCCGGTCTTGGCCGCCAGCGCCAGCCCGGCGAGCACGACCAGCGCGAGGCCCTCGGTCTCGTAGCCGACCTGAGTCATCCAGTTGAACGCCGAGACGAGCCGGCCACCGTTGGGGCCGAATGGCGCGCGCGTGATCGCGAACACCGAGGTGCCGGCGGCCGGGCCCTGGAGGCTGCCGATGCCGGTGACGAGATACGAGAGGTTGCCGAGCACGATGACGAGCGCCGCCTGCCAGAACGACAAGCCAAACGAGATGATCAGCGCGCCGTAGACCACGTACTCGACGTTGAACAGCGCCCCGGCCCACATCCAGAGCAGGTCGATCGGGCGGCCCCGGCGGTCGGACACGGAGATGTAGTCGATCCCGCGGTGCTCGAACGCAGGCTCGTCCTGAACCGGCCCGCCCGGTCCATGCGCCGGCGCGTCCTCGACCGCCCGCGTCGGCACGATCAAGGGCGGGTCGCCCATCTCAGGATCGGGTCCAGAAGCCGCCGGCGGCGAACAGCTCCTCGACGCACTCCTCGAGCAGCCCCGTCTCGTTCAAGAGGTCGAGGACCGTGTAACGGGGGCGGATCATCTGCGCCCGCCGGTAGGTCTCCTTGAGGCGCGCGTCGCTCAACCCGATCTGTCCGGGCGTGGTCGGGCAGCCGGCCTCCCGGAGCTGCTCGCGAAGCTGCTCGGCGGAGAGCAGCTGCCGGCGCAGCCGCTCGCGCAGCTCTGGCCAGCGCTCGCGGAGCAGCTCGAGGCGCTCGCGCAACGGGCCGGCGTCGAGGTGCTTGGGGCGGCTCTCCTGCACCGCGCGATCGGCCAGCTCCGGGCCGAAGGACGCCTGGATCCGTTGCTCGGCCCGCTCCCAGCTCGGCCAGCGCCGGGCGACGCCGTCGACGTCGAGGCCGGTGAGGTCCCGCGCGAGGAGCCGCTCGTAGAGGGCGGCGATCGCCACCGTCCCGAGCCCGACCTTGAAGCCGTGCGAGAGGGGCGGCTCATCGCCCTGCGGCTCCTCGCCGAGCCCCTCCATCTCCCACAGATGGCTGAACTGATGCTCGGCCCCGGACGCCGGTCGCGATGACGACGCCGCCTGCATGGCGAGGCCGGACATGATCAGGCCCTCGATCAGAGCCTCCATCGCCGAGCGGTCGCCGGCGTGGAGCTGGGCCGGGCGTCCTGTCGCCTCGCGCAGCGGGTCCTGGACCAGCGACCAGACCCGAGGGTCGATTGGCTCCACGTCGAGCGCATCGGCCACGATCCAGTCCGCTCCGGCCGGGATCTTGGCGAGCAGGTCGGCGTACCCGGCCGAGGTCATCTTCGCCGGCGCCGCGACGAGGACGCCGAGATCCGCCAGCACCGCGGTGGGGGCGCGGCACTCCATCGTCTTCTTGAACCCGTCCTTGGTGATCGACGCTCCGAACGCGGTGTAGCCGTCGACCGACGCGGCCGTGGCGACGTTCAGGTAGCCGCGCCCGCACTCGTGGGCCGCCCGCTTGACGATGTCGTTGAGGGTGCCCGAGCCGACGGCCACGGGAATGGCGTCGTGCTCGCGCAGCCAGCCGCTGAGCCGCTCGATGTTGCCGTACTCGGCGTGCAGCGCCGGCCGCCCGGGGAACACGAACGGGTCCCGCCGGTCGCGTCCGGCAGCGTCGAGTCGCTGCTGCACGATCTCGCCGGCTGCGCGGGTCGTGTTCTCGTCGGCCACTACGACCGCCGTCCGGTCGCCGAACACGCGGTGGAACAGCGCGGGCACCGACGCCAGCACGTTCTCGCCGATCATGACCGCCCGGGTGTCGGTCGCCTCCCGGAGGGCGCTCTCGACCCGTTGGGTGCCGGGCGCGTCGGTCACCTCAGGCCTCGGCCGCGTCGCGCAGCTCCGCGAACAGGTGCTGCGTGCGGGGATAGATTTCGCGATAGACCTCGAAGTAGCGGTCGTAGCGGCCGGCCGTCGGCTCGTGGGGCTCGTGCCGGGCGCCGTCGCCGGACATGGCGGCGGCCGCCTCGTCGATCGACTCATACCAGCCCACCGCAGCGGCGGCGTGCACGGCCGCGCCGAGACTGGTCGTCTCGACCTCCCGACAGGCGATCACCGGGCGCCGGCAGACGTCGGCGAGGATCTGGCGCCACAGCGGGCTCCGCGAGCCCCCGCCCATCGCGTGCAGCGCCTGCACCGGACGGTCGAGCGCCTGATCGAAGCCCTCGAGCTGGAGCCGCTGCTCGAACGCGATGCCCTCGAGGATGGCCCGGAACAGGTGGCCCTTGCCATGGTGGTCGGCGAGACCGAACATCACGCCCCGGGCCGCGGAGTCCCAGTACGGGGGCAGTGCGCCGGCCCAGTAGGGCAGGAGCAGGAGCCCCTCGGCACCCGGCGGCACCCGGGTGGCCGCCGCCTCGAGCAGACCGACGTCGTCGAGGCCGAGCCCGAGGCGCTCGCCGCCGAGTGTGGCGATCCGCTCCGCAAACCAGGTGACGGTCAGTGTGCCGCCCTGGATCACCGTCTCGAGCGTGTACGTGCCGGGCACCGCTCCGGCGAGCGTCCGGAAGGCCGGGCCCCAGTGATATTCGGAGGTGAACGTTCCGGCCACCACCGCGGTACCGAGGTTCAGGTAGGCGCGCCCCGGATCGGTGACGTTCGCGCCGAGGCCGGCCGACTGTCCGTCGCCTGCGCCCCCGACCACCGGCAGCCCCGGGGGCAGGCCGAGCGCCTCCGCGGCCGGCTCGCTCAGCTCACCGATGACGGCGCCGGTGTCCTCGAGCTCGGGCAGCTGCGCGCGCGTGAGCGCGACCGTGCCCAGAAGTTCCTCGGACCAATCCCAGGCGCTCATGTCGAGCAGGCCGAGAGGGTCCGCGCAGGCGTGGGTGGTCCGCCATTGGCCGGTGAGACGGTGCCCCAGCAACGCGAGCACGTCGGCCACCTTGTGCGTGCGTTCGAGCACCTCGGGCTCGTGCTCGCGCAGCCACAGCAGCTTGTAGAAGGCGGGCGTCGTGTCGGGCGGCTTGCCGGAGATCCGGTTCAGCTCGGGCGAGCCGTGCTCGGCCACCTGCCGGCCGGCGCGTGCGTCCAACCACAGGATGGCCGGGCGCAGGGGATCGCCCGCTTCACCCGCGCAGACGAAGCTCTCCCGTTGTGGCGTGATCGCGATCGCCTCGACCTTCCGGGGGTCGACCTGCCGCGCGACGTCGCGGACCACGGTTTGCAGGCTGCGCCACCAGTCGCCGGCATCCTGCTCATACCAGCCCGGGCGAGGCTGGCTGAGCGCGATCGGGGCACGCGCCTCGGCGAGCGCGCGACCATTCCGATCCCAGACCACGGCCTTCGCAGCGGTGGTGGAGGAGTCAACTCCGATCACCCACGCCATGACGCCGGTCCTACCCATGGGCGGCGCCGGTGACTCGCGGGGCGGGCAACTGCGGCGTGCTGCCGGCCGCCGCGTGACCGTGGCCCGAGAGCGAGGCGGAGCCTGCGGCCGGCCGGGCGTGACCGTGCCCCGAGACCGGGTAGCCCTCACGCCGTGAGCGCCCCGTCGTCTCGTCCGGACCGGATCTTCGAGGGCTATATCTTCGATCTCGACGGGACGGTGTACGTGGGCGAGGAGCTGCTGCCGGGCAGCGCACGCCTGCTCGCCGCCCTGCGTGAACTCGGCCGGCGCGTGATCTTCGTCTCCAACAACCCCACGCGGACGACCAGCCAGTACCGGGAGAAGCTCCGCCGGCTCGGGATCGAGGTCGGCGAGGCGGAGATGATCAACACCGTGGTGACCACGGTCGACTGGGTCACCGCGGAGTACCCCGGGGCGGGCGTCTTCGCGCTCGCCGAGGAGCCGCTGCTCGGCGCCTTGCGTGAGGCGGGCGTCCGCCTGACCGACGATCCCGCCGAGATCGACGTGGTGATCGCCAGCTTCGACCGCTCGCTCGACTACGCGAAGCTGCAGACCGCCTTCACGGCGCTGTGGCGTCGCGAGCAGCGCACGCACTTCGTGGCCACGAACCCCGACCCTTACTGCCCCACGCCGAGCGGCGGCGAGCCGGACGCGGGCTCCGTCATCGCCGCGTTGGAAGCCTGCACCGGCCGCCGCTGCGAGCTGCACTTCGGCAAGCCGGGCGCGGTCATGATGGGCGCGGTGCTCGAACGCCTCCGGGTCCCGGCGGAGAGCTGCCTCGTGGTCGGCGATCGCATCTCCACCGACCTCGCGGCCGCGCACCAGATCGGGGCGTCGGCCGCGATCGTGCTGACCGGCGAGACCGACGCCGCCGGGCTCGCGCGCCTCGACGCCGGTGAGCGTCCCGCGTACGTGCTCGGCCGCCTCGACGAGGTCCTGCCGGCCGCGGAGTGGCAGCGCCGTGGCTGGCGCGAGGGCGACGGCGCCGATTCTCGCCCGTAGTAGCGGGGCTGGCACCGGCGCGCTCGGCCGCGCGCCCGCCGTGAAGCCAATACCCTGAGGCACCGCCGCCGATGATGCCTGGCCCGTCTCAGCCGCCGGAGGAAGCTGTCGATGTCCTGATCGTGGGCGGGAGCCTCATCGGCCTCTGCACCGCGCTACTGCTCCGGCTCCACGGGATCGACTGTCTCACGGTGGAGCGGCATCCCACCACCGCGATCCGTCCGCGCGCCGGCCACTTTCAGCTCCGAACTGTCGAGATCCTCCGCTCGGCCGGCGTCGAAGAGCGAGTCCGGAGCGCCTCTCAGGAGCGCTATCACCCCGGCGGCGGCATCAATAACGTCGAGTCGCTGGCCGGGCGGGAGATCGCCAGCTACTTCGCCGACCTCAACGCCGGCGTCGAGCAGTTCAGCCCGACCGTACGGCTGTTCGTCGACCAGGATGCGCTCGAGCCGATCCTGCGCGCCCGCGCCGAGGAGCTCGGCGCCGAGCTGCGCTACCGCGTCGAGTGTGTCTCGTTGGCGCAGGACGCCGCCGGCGTCACCGCTGCGCTGCGCGACCTCGAGACCGGGCAGCAGACGGCGGTGCGCGCGCGCTACGTCGTCGCCGCCGACGGCAACCGGAGCTCGATTCGGGAGCGGCTCGGCATCGCGATGCACGGCCACGGGCTGCTCTCCCGCAGCGTGACGATCTACTTCCGGTCCGAGGTCCCGCTGGCTCCGCTGCTCGCGGGGCGCGATCAGGGCGTCAACTACGTCACCAACTCGGTGCTCCGGGGCTTCTTCCGGCTGGACCGAAGCGGGGACCGGGGCTTTCTGGTGGTCAATCTCGTGGGCGATACCGCGCGGCCGGAGATCGTCGCGGCCTACCCGGACGCGCCGTGGGCGAACGTCGCCGAGGGCATCAACGAGCAGCGGGCCCTCGAGCTGCTGCGGGCAGCCATCGGCGTCCCGGAGATCCCGGTCGTGGTCGAGGACATCGCGACCTGGCGGGCGGTGGCCGACAACGCCGAGCGCTACAGCGCCGGGCGGGTGTTCCTGGCCGGCGACGCTGCCCACACGGTTCCGCCGAACGGCGGTTTCGGCGGCAACACCGGCGTCCAGGACGCCCACAACCTGGCCTGGAAGCTGGCGCTGGTCCTCCGCGGCACGGCCGGAGCCGAGTTGCTCGATACCTATGACGCCGAACGGCGCCCGGTTGGCGAGCTCACGGTCGAGCAAGCCTACGCGCGCTACGTGACCCGCGTCGCCCCGTATCTCGGGACAGAGGGGATGCAGCCGCTGGTTGACGACTTCTCGATGGAGATCGGCTACCGCTACAACTCAGCGGCGGTCGTCCTCGAGCCGGGTTGGGAACCCCGCGTGCACGAGCATCCCGGCGAGTCCAAGGGCCGGCCCGGGTCGCGAGCCCCGCACGTGTTCCTGACCCGGGACGGCGAGCGGCTCTCAGCCCTCGACCTGTTCGGGAGCCGGTTCGTCCTGCTCGCCGGCGCCGGCGCCACGGCATGGCACGAGGCGACGCGGCGCGCGGCCGAACGGCTGCGGGCGCCGCTCGATGCCCACCGCGTCGGCGGTGGCGTCGTGCTCGACCCGGACGGAGCCTTTCTCGACGCCTATGGGATCTCGGCCGCCGGCGCGGTGCTCGTCCGGCCGGACGGGTTCGTCGCCTGGCGCGCCACCGACGGAGCGGGCGCCTCTGAGGCGGCGATGGGGGAGGTGCTCGCCTCGCTGCTGCACGTGAGCCGGAGGTCGAGCGGGAGAGATTCTCGGTAGGGTCCATCCATCGAGGGCGTCAAGCGATCGGAGGCGGGCGTGACCGAGCGGTGGCCGCGGCTCAACTACGAGGAGTGGAGCTCTACCTGCGACACCCTCCATGCGCATACGCAGGTGCTGGGCAAGCTCGCCGTGGCACTGGCACCGCGCGAGCCGCAGCTACAGCACGGCGCCCTGCGGGTCACCGCGCGAGGCTGGGAAACGCTCCCGCTGCCGGCCCCCGACGGATCCGGGGCGCTCGTCGCCGCCCTCGACCTTCGGGCTCACGAAGCGCTCGTCGAGCACAGTGACGGCAGCGCGCGGCGTATTCCACTGACCCCCGACCGGTCGGTCGGAGAGGTCACCCGCGCCGTGCTCGACGCTGTGCAGGCGCTCGCGGGCCCGGTCGCGATCAACCCCACGCCCCAGGAGGTGGCGTGGACCGCCCCGCTCGACGAGGATCACGAGCACGCGAGCTACGACCCCGGTGCCGTCGCGGCGTACTTCGCGGCGGCCACCCAGGCGGCGCTCGTGCTGGCCGCGTTCCGGGCCTCGTACCGCGGCCGCGCGACACCGGTCAACGCGTGGTGGGGGTCGTTCGACCTCGCGGTCAATCTCTTCTCCGGGGAGGCCGCCGATCCCCCGTCGCCGGACTTCATCATGCGCAACGCGATGGACGCCCAGGAGGTCGCCGTCGGCTGGTGGCCGGGCGACGCTCGCTACGGCCAGGCAGCGTTCTACGCCTACGCCCACCCGGCGCCCGAAGGCTTTGCGGGCGCGACGCTGTCACCGCCGGCCGCCCGCTGGGAGGGCGGCCTCGGCGAGTACGTCCTCGACTGGGAGGACGTCCGCTCCGCGCCCGATCCGCGCGGTGCAGCGCTCGAGTTTGCCCACTCGGCCTTTCAGCACTCCTGCGTCGCCTGCTCGTGGGATCCCGCGCTTGCCGCCAGCGCCCGCGGCACGCCGCCGCCGGTCAGCTGATCCGGCTGGCAAGCGCCCGCGCGCGTGGCGGCGATTCGGGCCTCGCTACCTTCACGTGTTCCGTCAGCCGGTGGGTCGCGCGCCGCGAGGCCGCGTCTCAGCCTCGAGCGCGGCTGCCCGCCGCTCGTTGAACACACGGCTGTCCCGAAAGAACTCGAGCAGGAGCTCGAGCTGCTCGAGCGTATGACGGTGATAGAGACGCTCCGCCTCGGAGGCGTGCTCCGCGTAGAAGGCATGGGTGCCCCGCCGCCCCTCGGGGGTTAGCTCGACCAGCACGCGCCGCCGGTCGACGGAGTCGCGCGTGCGGCGCACGTACCCGCTCTGCTCGAGCCGGTCGAGCGCGGTCGTCATCGCGCCTGAGGTGAGGCCGGCCTGAGACGCGAGCGATCCGGCCGTCATCGGCCCCTCCCGATCCAGTGCATCGAGGCAGCGCATGTCGGTGCGGTTCAACCCGAGCGCATCGGCTACCGCCTGGTCGAAGCGGGCGGTCGCGTTCTGAGACCGGCGGATCTCGCCGAGCAGCGCCTCATAGACCTCGCGCTTTTGCCTTGACAAAAAAGCCTCTCGATTATAAAACTATCTTGCCGTCAAGACATTCTAATGCCAGACACAGGAGGATCAATGCCGCCAGCGATCGAGGCGTCCGCGCTCAGCAAGACCTATCCCGGGCCCGTCGTGGCGCTCGCCGGCGTCGAGTTGACCATCGCCCGTGGAACCATCTTCGCCCTGCTCGGGCCAAACGGCGCCGGCAAGTCGACCACCGTGAGAGTGCTCTGCACGCTGACGCGCCCGGACCGCGGCAGCGCCCAGGTGGCCGGAGTCGACGTGCTAGCCGACCCGGTGAGCGCCCGGCGAGTGATCGGTGTCGTCGGGCAGAAGCATGGCGCCGACCTCGAGGCCACCGGCCGTGAGAACTTGGTTCTCCAAGGCGAGTTCTACGGGATCGTCGGGCGGGGGCTGAAGCAGCGCGTCGAGGAGTCGCTTGACCGCTTCGGCCTCGCCGCCGCCGCCGATCGCCAGGCGAAGACTTATTCCGGCGGGATGCAGCGCCGGCTCGACATCGCCATGGGGCTGCTGCACCGCCCGCGCGTCCTGTTCCTGGACGAGCCGACCACCGGCCTGGACCCGGAGGCGCGGGTCGCGCTGTGGCGGGAGATAGAGCGATTGGCCGCCGAGGAGCGGATGACGATCCTCCTCACCACCCATTACATGGACGAGGCCGACCGGCTCGCCTCCGAGCTCGCGATCATCGACCGGGGGCAGATCGTAGCCCGCGGGGCACCGGAGCAGCTGAAGAGCGAACTGCAGGGCGATGGCATCCAGATCGAGCTCGCCGAGTCCGAGAACGCGAACGCGGGCGCCGCGCTGGCGCGGCTCGACGGCATCCGCGAGGTCGAGTTGGACGGCCGGACGCTGCGCGCTCGCGCCCGCGACGGCGGTGCCGCGATTCCCTCGGTGCTGGCGACCCTCGAGCGGCACGGAATCAAGGCCACCGCGGTCACGGTCGCGCGCCCGTCGCTTGACGACGTGTACCTCCGCCACGCCGGCCGCGCCTTCCAGGCCGAGCAGCCCGAGCTCGAGGAGGCTTCGGCATGACCCCGCTACGGCAGACCTGGCAGGTCTACCTGCGCGGCGCCCGCACGCTCAGGCGCCAGCCGGCCTACCTCGGGATGACCATCGTCCAGCCTCTCATCTGGCTGCTGATGTTCGGCGCCCTGTTCAGGGCGGTCAGCCGGATCCCCGGCTTCCACGGCTCCTACGTCGATTTCCTGACTCCGGGGGTGGTGATGATGCTCGCGGTCTTCTCCGCCGGCTGGACCGGCATGGGTTTTGTCGAGGACATCAACGCCGGGGTGATGGACCGGATGCTCGCCTCGCCCGTGTGGCGGGGCGCGCTCAACGCCGGCACCGTCGCCTACGGCGCGTTCACCGTGGTCATCCAGACCGTCCTGATCGTGTTGCTGGCGCTCGGGCTGGGCGCCGACTTCCGCGGCGGCGTCGTCGGTGTGCTCGTGCTGATCCTGGCCGCCGCGCTGCTCGGCGCGATCTTCGCCTCGCTGTCGAACTGCATCGGGCTGCTCGCGCGCCAGCGCGAGAGCGTGATCGGCGCCGTCACGTTCGTGCAGCTGCCCCTGACCTTCCTGTCCGCGGCGCTGATGCAGCCGAGCCTCCTGCCGGGGTGGATCCGCGCCGCAGCGCGGTTCAATCCGGTCAACTGGGCGGTCGAGGCCGCTCGCTCGGCGGCGATGCAGCGGGCCGACTGGGGTCTCGTGGCCGGTCGGGTGGGTCTGCTGGTGGCGCTGCTCCTTCTCGCCGCGCTCCTCGCCACGCGCGCGTTCGCCGCCTACCAGCGGTCGCTGTGAGCGGTGCGCTCCAGCGCGGATGCCCTCGCCGGCGGCCGCGGCTGCGGGCGCGTGGTGCCTCCGCCGATCCACACCGGGCACGCTACGCTCACGCGAGTTCCCGCCGCTTCCGCCGCGACACCCGGGAGAGAAGAGCATGCAGTTCGGGGTCACCGACCACATCGACCTGTCGGGCGTTGCGCCGGCCGCGCTGGTGCGCCAGCGCCTGGAGCTGGTCGAGCTCTACGAGCGCCTCGGCTTTGACCGCTACATGGTCACCGAGCATCACGGCACTCCGCTCAACCTGTTTCCATCGCCGCACCTGTGGCTGGCCGCGGCCTCGCAGCGGACGCACCGTATACGCCTCGGCACGCTCGTGTCACTGCTCCCGCTGTATCACCCGGTGCGTCTGCTCGAGGAGATCGGGGAGCTCGATCTGCTGACCAGCGGCCGGCTCGAGCTCGGCATCGGCCGCGGCGTCTCACCGCCGGAGATTGCGACGTACGGCATCGATCCGGCCGATACGCCCGCCATGTTCGCGGAGATGTACGAGATCCTCCTGCGTGGCCTCTCCTCCGAGGTGTTGAACCACGAGGGCCGCTTCTACTCGATCGCCGACGTCCTGATGGTGGTGCCCACGGTGCAGAAGCCGCGCCCCCCGCTGTGGTACGGCGTTGGATCGGGGGAGCGGGCCGAGTGGTGCGCGCGCAACGGGATCAACATGATGTCGTTGCTGCCGCCCGACCGCGTCCGGCCCCTCACCGACCGCTTCCTCGCGGCGTGGGAGGAGACCGGCCGTCCCGAGCACGAGCGGCCGCTGCGCGGCGTGAACCGCAACCTGGTCATCGCCGAGGACGGCGAGGAGGCGCGGCGGGTCGCCGGGGACGCGTATGTCGCCTTCCGGCAGCGGCTGATGTTCCTGTGGGAGCGCTCGGGTGTGCCGGCCCCGCCGGTGTTCCCGCCCACGTTCGCGCAATGGCAGGCCGTGGGCGGGGCGTTCGCTGGAGATCCCGAGGAGGCCCGGCAGTACGTGGCCGAGCAGGTGGAGCTCGCCGGGCTCGACACGATGAGCTTCCACCTGGCGTTCGGCGATCTCAGCTTCGAGAACGTCAATCGCACGGCCGAGCTGTTTGCCGCCGAGGTGATGCCGGCGTTCGCCGAAGTCGGGGCGAAATCGTGAGCCCGAGCCGCGGCGGCCAGACCGAGATCGTCAGTCCGGACACCGGGGTCGAAGTTCACCGCGATCTCGCCTATGCCTCGGTCGACGGCCGATCGCTCACGCTCGATCTGTACATGCCCGAGCACCGCACCGACGCGTGTCCCGTGGTGCTGTACCTCCACGGCGGGGCGTTCATGGTCGGCACGAAGCGCGACTTCGCGCAGGAGCGCCTGCTGCCGCTCGCGCACAGCGGCATCGCCGTCGCGAGCGCCGAGTATCGCTTCTCCGCCATCGCCACGTATCCGGCCCAACTGCACGACGTCAAGGCGGCGGTGCGGTGGCTGCGCGCTCACGCGGCCGAGCACGGCTACCGCGATCAACGGGTGGGGGCGTGGGGCGCGTCGGCGGGCGCATACCTGGCCCTGATGCTGGCGCTGACCTCGGGGTCGGGCGAGCACGAGGGAACCCTCGGAGACCACCCAGAAGCCAGAAGCTCGGTCGAGGCGGTCACCGCCTGGTTTGCGCCGACGGATCTCCTCACCGCCGACGCCTTCCACCCACCCCCCGACCGCCGGCCGCCGCCGTTCATCAGCGGGCCCCCGCCGCAGCCGTCGATCCTCGCCCGCCTGCTCGGCGTCGCCAACGTGGCCGAGAACGCCGGGCTGGCGGCGTCCGCCAGCCCGCTCACCTACGCCGCGGAGGCGACCGGGGCGTTCCTGCTGATGCACGGAGATCGCGATGCGCTGATCAGCGAGGACCAGAGCCGGCGGCTGCACGCGGCGCTGGGCGCCGCCGGAGCCGACAGCACCCTGCTGCTCGTGGCCGGCGCCAACCACGAAGATCCCGCGTTCGACGGCCCGGCGGTGCTGGGCGCGGTATCGGAGTTCTTCCGCGCCCGGCTGTGACGCCTTGACCCACGGAGGACGACACCCATGACCAATCCCCGCTTCGGCATCTTCGACCACATCGAGGACATCCCCGGAACCCCGACCAGCCAGTTGTTCAAGGATCGCCTCGAGCTCATCAAGATGGCCGATCAGGCCGGGTTCTACGGCTATCACCTGGCCGAGCATCACGGGGGTGAGCTCTGCCTGGCGCCGAGCCAGGAGATCTTCATCGCGGCGGCCTCGCAGATCACCGAGCGGATTCGGCTCGGTCCGATGGTCAAGTTGCTGCCGATGCATCATCCGATGCGGATCATCGAGGACATGTGCATCGTCGACCAGTTGACCGAAGGACGGCTCGAGTTCGGCGTGGGGCGCGGAGCGGTGCCGGTCGAGCACCACTGGTTCGGCGATCGCTGGGAGGGCTCCCGGGAGCGCATGGTCGACATCCTCGGGATCATCCACCGGGCGCTCGAGACCGGAGAGGTCTCGAGCGAGGACAGCCGCTATTACGACTTCCCGCCGATGCCGATGGCGACGAGGCCGTATCAGGAACGGATCCCGTTCTGGTATCCGGGCAGTCCCGAGACCGCCGGGCGCCATGGGATGAGCCTGATGTGGCCAGGCAAGATCGACGAAGCTGCCTACGAGCAGTACCTGCGGGCGTGGGAGGACCACAAGGACGATCCGATTCGCATGGAAGGATCGGAGGATCAGCCCCGGGTCGGCTACAGCCTGCTGTTGGCAATCGCACCCACCGAGACCGAGGCGCGGGAAATCGCCCAGCGCGGGATGGATGGGCTCATCCGCCGCACGCGGGAGAGCCACCGCTTCGACCATCTGGTCGTCGACGAGGCGGAGGGCTACGCGGCCCAGGGCGCGCTGCGCGCGATCATCGCCAACATGGACATGGCCATCCAGTTCGGGGCCGGGACGCCCGATCAGATCGCCGAGCGCCTCGCGCTTCTGCTCGAGGACGGAATGGCGGACTACCTGTGCTTCATGTTCCCGGCCGGCGACATGTCGTTCGCGGAATCTCGGCGAACGCTCGAGTTGTTCGTGACCAAGGTCCAACCGCAGCTCCAGGGCTCGGCGGTGCCGAGCCACGGCTGACGCGGGCCGGCGCCGCGACTCAAGCGCGCGCCGGCCCGCGCCGGCGCCGTCTGGCCGGCCGCCGCCTTCGCTCAGGCCCGCTTGCCCGCCTTCACCGGCGCGGTGGCGGCCGCGGCCGCCGTGCGAGCACGCGTCGGCCTGGCCGCCGGCCGCAGCTCCTCCAGCGCCTCGCCGAGCCATTCGATCAGCGACCACACGTCCGGCATCTGCTCGCGATCGGCGACGATGCCGAAGTCGAGCGCTCCGAGGTAGCTCATGACGGTGATGTTGAGGCCCATGCCGTCGGTGACCACCGAGATCGGGTACTGGGCCTCGAGGCGGGCCCCGGCCATGTACAGCGGCACCTGCGGCCCGGGGACGTTCGAGACCACGAGATTCCACGCCGGGTGGGCTCGCCGGCTGGCGCTGAGCGAGAACGTGAGCCGGGCCGCGCGCGAGAACAGCGCCGGCGGGATGAACTGGTTGGCGTCCTGGAGCAGGTCCGCCGGGAGCGCCCGGTGGCGCTCCTTCATCTGAGCCAGGGCGCGATGAGTAAGCCGCAGGCGCTTGACCGGATCCTTCACGTTGCTGTAGAGCGGCGCCGTCATCAAGAGGATCCGGTTGCCGAACGTGCCGAGCTGGTCCTCCTTGCGCACGGAGACCGGGATCTGGGCGACCAGTGGGCGGCGCGGGAGCTCGCGGTGCTCCATCAACCACCGGCGCACCGTGCCGGCGCAGATTGAGACGACCACGTCGTTCACTGTGCAGCCGTGAGCGTTCTTGATCGCCTTGACGTCGTCCAGCGAAAGGTGCCCGAAGGCAAAGCGCCGGTGGGCGGACACCCGGCCGTTGAACGAGGTGTGGGGCGGGGTGAGGTTCAGGTGACCGACGACCCGCCGGCGCCCGATGGCGCGCTCCGCCGTGGCCACGATCCGGCCGGCGGTCTTGATACCCGGGATGGTGGCGATCGTCGGCACCTCCTCGACGTTCGGCAGCGCCCGCGGCACCGAGCTCAGCAGGCGCAACGGGTAGCGCGGAAGCCCAAGCAGCCCGCGCGCCAGCATCCCGAGTTGTCCGGGCGCCTCCGGGGGTGCGGGCAGCGTCGGCGGCGCCTCTCGGCCCTCCGGACTGAAGTCGAGCAGGGCGCCGAGAATCTCGGCCCCGGAGATGCCGTCGATCACGGCGTGGTGGATCTTGGTCATCACGCCGACCCGCCCACGGGGAAGCCCATAGATGAGATACAGCTCCCACAACGGGCGCGAGCGGTCGAGCGGTCGCGAGAAGATCCGCGCGACCTGCTCGGCTAGCTGAGCATCGGTGCCCGGGGGGGCAAGCGCGAGCTCGCGGACGTGGAACTCCAGGTCGAAGTCGGGATCCTCGATCCAGTAGCCGTAGTCGAGGTTGAGCGGAACCTCCTGCAGCCGCCAGCGAAACGGCGGGACCAGGGGCAGCCGCTCCGAGATGTGCTCCTGGATGTTGATCAGGCTGAGCGATCCCCCCGGCGCGGTGGAGGGATCGAGGATTCCGAGCGAGCCGACGTGCCCGTAGTTGCGTGAATCCTCGAGCGCGAGGAATTGCTGGTCAAGCGCGGTGAGCTGGCGCACGATCGATCTCCTGGGCGGTTTGGGACGGCATACCAAATCATGCCCGATGCATGCCCGCCACGGGGCTCACTCACGCGGGCGCGGACGTTCACGACCGGTGGCCGGGCGACGTTCCCGGGCAAGGCTGAGCTCAACGTGACACTGCCTCCCGCCGACAGGCTGCTTCTTCACGTTATGGCTGTCCGGGCGGCCACACCGCCACGCTCGACCGTCAGATACCGGGCAGTTCAACCGAGCCGGCTGCGGACGGATTCAGCTTCGGCGCGCGTGCACCGGCTCGGCCGGATCACGCCCCGTGCTTATGAGGCCGGTGCCGCCCGCGGCGGGCGGTGGCGGACGACGACCGATTTGGAGTCGGTGTACTGGTCGAGCGCTTCGTGTCCATGTTCCTTGCCGAAACCGCTCGCGCCGATGCCCCCGAACGGCAGCTGCTCGTAGAGCCGTGGAGGGCAGTTGATCCAGGTGTAGCCCGCCTCGAGACGGCCGGCCGCGTAGGTGGCCGCGTCTAGATCGCGTGTCCAGATCGACGAACCCAGCCCGAACGGCGACGCGTTGGCGCGCGCCATCGCCTCGTCGAGGCTCGCCACCGCCCAAACCGGCAGTACCGGCCCCAGCACCTCCTCGGTGGCCAGCCGCGAGTCGTGAGCCGGGCGTGATACGACGGTCGCATCGAAGTACCAGCCGCCGGCGAGCTCAGCGTGCTGAGGGCGCTCGCCGCCGACAAGCAGCTCGCCGCCCGACTCGAGCCCGTCGGCCAGCTGGCGCTCGAGGCGGTCGCGCAGAGCTTCGGTGTGGAGCGGACCGAGGACTGTCCCTCCCATCGTCGGCGGTCCGACGGTCAATTTCCGGACGCGGTCCAGGAGCCGCTGTAGGAATGTGTCGAGCGCTTCCTCGGCGCAGTACACACGCTTTACGGCCAGGCACGATTGGCCGGCGTTGAAGAAGCGCCCGACGCTCGCCGCGCTCGCGGCGGCGTCGAGGTCGGCGTCCTCGCAGACGATGAAGGGATCCGACCCGCTGAGCTCGAGCGCGACCCGCTTGGCTCCGGCGGCCGCCGCGGCGGCGACCCGCTCACCGGTGGCTGTCGTGCCCGTGAAGGCAACCTTCCGCACCGCGGGGTGGCGGACCAGCGCCTCTCCGACCTCGGCACCGCCGCAGACGACATTGAGGACACCCGCCGGCACGCCGCCCTCATGCAGGAGCTCGGCGATGCGCAGGGTCGTAAGCGGTGTGGTCGGGGCTGGCTTCGCCACGACGGTATTTCCGGCGACGATGGCCGGCGCGACCTTGTTGGCCAGCAGCAACGTGGGAAAGTTCCAGGCCACGATTGCGGCCACGACACCCAGCGGGCGACGCACGATGAGGCCGTAGGTGTTGTGGTCGAGGCCGGGGACGTGGCTGCCACGGAGTTCTCGAGCCAAGCCGGCGTAGTGCTCGAGCGTGGTGACGAAGCGGTGAATCTCGAGCCCGGCCTCGCGCAGCGTCTTGCCGTGCTCGGCAGTGAGCAGCCGCGCCAGCTCTTCACGGTGTGCGAGCACCCGCCGCGCGCCGCGATGTAGCAGCTCGCCGCGCCGGCTTGCACGCGTGTTCCGCCAGGCGTCAAAGGCGCCGCCGGCGGCATCGACGGCAGCGTCGACGTCGGCGACAGTGGCCTCCGGCACGGTGTCCACCGGCTCGCCGGCGGCGGGGCTGGTGACCGTCGTTCGCTGTCGTTCAGACCCGGTGAATTCACCGGCGATGAACATCTCGGCCACGCCACTCTCCCTTTGCCGGACCGCCGGCCGATCAAGCGACGATATCAATACGTGACCTACCGATATGCCCTGATCCGAGGCGTCTGGGGCGCTGACCCGGCGTCAGGCTCGCGTTCACGCGGCGTCGGGCGCGCGTTCACCCGGCGTCGGGGACGCCGTTCACCAGGCGTCGGGGGCGTACTTGGCGCGCAGCGAGTGGAAGCCGACCGGTTCACCACAGTGGCTGCACCGCAGCTCCGGCGAGGCGAGCTCTCCACAGCCTTTGTGATAGAGGCGGACGGGAGGATCGTCGACCTTGTAGAGATCCCCCCACCGCATGAGCGTCAACAGCACCGGGTACAAATCCATCCCCTTTTGGGTGAGCCGGTATTCGTAGCGGTCGGGCGACTGCTGATAGCGCACGCGCTCGAAGATGCCCTCGTCGGAAAGTCGTCCCAGCCGGTTGGAGAGGACGTTGCGACCCACGCCCAGACGTTGCTGGAACTCGTCAAAGCGCCGCGTGCCTCGGAACGCCTCGCGAATGATCAGCATCGTCCAACGCTCGCCGATCACCGACCACGTGCGCGCCAACGAGCAGTACACCCGGCCGAGCTCCTCGTGCTTCATGGTCGCGCCACGCGCGCGGGGCGCACCCGGCGAGGTCACCGGGAGCTCTTCTCTATCCGTTCGCGGAGGCCTCGTGGCGGCTGACCTGGACGACATCCCACCGTGAGCGTACCTGCATTGCCACCCGGGCCGCCGGCATAGCGGAAGGGCAGCAGTCGATGCGCCGCGATCTCGCCGTGCTGTCCGCCGACCGCGTGGTTATTGAGCGTCGGATTCCGGTGAGCCCCAGACGGGCCGTCGAGCCGCTGTCGCCGACGTTCCGCCGTGCCACGCCTCACGCGAACTCTTGAGCGGCTTTCTCCGAGTTGCGCAGCTTGTAGCGTTGGATTTTCCCGGTCGGCGTCTTCGGCAGCTCGTCCAGGAACTCGATCACATGCGGGTACTCGTAGCGCCGCAGCCGCTGCTTGCACCAGGCCTGGAGCTCGCCGGCGAGCTCAGTTGAGCCCTGCCCTCCGCGGAGCACGACAAACGCCTTCACACGCGTCGTGTACTCCGCCTCGACGCCGATCGCCGCCACCTCGAGCACCTCGGGATGCTCCATGAGCGTGTTCTCGATCGAGATCGGTGAAGCCCACAGCCCGCCGACCTTGATCATGTCGTCGGCGCGGCCCTCGTAGACGAAGACTCCGTCGTCGGTCTCTCGATAGCGATCGCCGGTGAAGTACCAGTCGCCGCGGAGCGAGCGCTTGGTCTTCTCGTGCTGATGCCAGTAGAAGGCCAACGCACTGTCGCCCCTGACGAACAGGTTACCCACCTCGCCTCGCGTGACCGGCCGCTCGTCCTCGTCCAGCAGCCTGAGCTCGTAGCCGGGCACCGGCCGCCCGCTGGTGCCGGGGTGTACGTCGCCGGGGCGGTTCGAGCAGTAGATGTGGAGCATCTCCGTCGAACCGATTCCGTCGCATATCTCCACTCCACTCACCTGCTGCCAGCGTCGAAGCACTTCCGGAGCCAGCGGCTCCGCGGCGGAGCAACACATTCGGATAGAGCTGAAGTTAGTCTTGGCGGCCTCCGGCGCGCCGCTCAACCTCCCGTAGAGCGTCGGCACTGAGAAGAACAGGCTCGGACGGAACTTCTCGATGTGGGCGAGTATCGTCGCCGGGTCCGGCTTGCCGGCCATGAGGACCGAAGTGGCGCCCACGGCGAACGGGAAGGACATCCCGTTGCCCATCCCGTACGCGTGATAGAGCTTCGTCGTGGAGAAGCAGACGTCGTCTTCGGTGATGCCGAGAATCTCCTGACCGAAGGTCGCCGTCGTGTAAGGGATGTCGTGCTGCAGATGGACGGCACCCTTCGGCAGCCCCGTCGAGCCGCCGCTGAACAGCCAGAAGGCGAAGTCGTCGCGGTGCGTGTCGGCCGGG
>JAFAXX010000179.1 GCA_019240655.1 Solirubrobacterales bacterium | reverse complement strand
CGACCGCGTGACCGAGACCGGCGAGCTAGCCCGCGCGGACCTCGACGCCGTGGACGCGCAGGTCGCGACCATGATCGACGAGGCCGTCGACGAGGCGAAGGCCGCGCCGCTGCCCGGCGAGGCCGACCTGCTCACCGACGTCTACGTTTCCTACTGAGGGGGGCGAACCATGGCCAGAACCATCACCTTTCAGCAGGCGATCAACGAGGCGCTCGCGCAGGAGATGGAGCGTGACCCGTCCGTCGTCGTGTTCGGCGAGGACGTCGTGGGCGGCGCCGGAGCGCCAGGCGAGGACGACGCCTGGGGCGGCGTGCTCGGCGTGACCAAGGGCCTGTACCCGAAGTTCCCCGGTCGCGTGCTCGACACTCCGATCAGCGAGTCGGCGATCGTCGGCGCCGCCGCGGGCGCCGCCGCCTCCGGGCTGCGCCCGGTCGCCGAGCTGATGTTCGTCGACTTCGTCGGCGTCTGCCTGGACCAGATCTATAACCAGGCGGCGAAGTTCCGCTACATGTTCGGCGGCAAGGCGGTCACCCCGATGGTCATCAGGACCATGTTCGGCGCCGGGATCCGGGCCGCGTCGCAGCACTCGCAGTCGCTGTATCCGATCTTCACCCACATCCCAGGGCTGAAGGTCGTCGTGCCCTCGACGCCTTACGACGCCAAGGGTCTGCTGATTCAGGCGATCCGCGATGACGACCCGGTGATCTTCCTCGAGCACAAGGTGCTCTACACCGTCGAAGGCGACGTGCCCGAGGAGGCCTACGCGATCCCGTTCGCGGAGGCGAACGTGCTCCGCGAGGGCGACGACGTCACCCTGGTCGCGGTCGGGCGGATGGTTCACCTCGCCGAGCAGGCCGCGGAGGCGCTGGCCGGAGAGGGGATCGAGTGCGAGGTCGTCGATCTGCGCACCACCTCACCGCTGGACGAGGACACGATTCTCGAGAGCGTCGAGAACACGGGCCGGCTCGTGGTCGTCGACGAGGCGAACCCGCGGTGCGGGCTTGCGGCGGACATCGTCGCGCGGGTGACGCAGGAGGCGTTCGGCGAGCTCAAAGCGCCACCGCGGATGGTCACCCCGCCGCACACGCCGGTTCCGTTCAGCCCGATCCTGGAGGACGCTTACGTACCGACGCCTGAGACGATCGCGGAGGCGGTGCGCTCGATCGCCGGCGCACCGGCGGCGGCATGATCGACAAGCTCGGCATGCCCAAGTGGGGCCTGTCGATGACCGAAGGCCGGCTGATCGAGTGGCTCGTCGATGAGGGCGCCGAGCTGACGGTGGGCGACGAGGTCGCGGAGGTGGAGACCGAGAAGATCAACGGCGTCGTCGAGGCCCCAGCGGCCGGCATACTGCGCCGCCGGGTCGCCGCCGAGAACGAGGTCATCCCCGTCGGCGGACTGCTCGGGGTGATCGCCGACGCGTCGGTGACGGAGGCCGAGATCGACGCATTCGTCGCCGACTTCCAGGCCGGCTTCGTCCCCGGCGAAACGGAGGAGGACGCCGGCCCACAGCCGCAGACCGTCGCAACCGAGACCGGTGTGCTGCGCTTCCTCGTGCAGGGCGAGGGAGGTGAGCCGCTCGTACTGCTGCACGGCTTCGGCGGCGACCTCGGCAACTGGCTGTTCAACCTCGACCCGCTGTCCGGTGGGCGGCCCGTGTACGCGCTCGACCTGCCCGGTCACGGCGGCTCGTCCAAGCAGCCCGCCGATCTCCTCGCGGCGCTGCGGGCGTTCCTGGACAGCCAGGGCATCGCACGCGCACACCTGGCCGGGCACTCGATGGGCGGTCTCGTGGCCGCCGACCTAGCGCTGGCCGAGCCCGACCGCGTGCTTTCCCTGACGCTGATCGCGCCGGCCGGGCTCGGCGAGGAGATCAACCGCGAGTACATCGACGGCTTCATCGCCGCGACGGGCCGGCGGGACCTCAAGCCGGTGCTGCAGCAGCTGTTCGCCGACCCAGGCCTCGTGACGCGATCGATGATCGACGACGTGCTCAAGTACAAGCGGCTGGATGGCGTGCGCGAGGCGCTCCAGACGCTGCGCGACCGGTTGTTCCCGGACGGCCGCCAGGCCCGCGTGGTCGCCCTCGATCGCTACGGCGGCCCGCTGCTGGTGATCTGGGGCGAACGGGACGAAGTCATACCGGCCGCTCACGCGCAGGCTGCGCCCGCCCAGGCCGAGACGCATGTGCTGGCGGACGTTGGCCACTCGCCGCATATGGAGGCGGCCGGTGAGGTGAACCGGCTGCTCGAACGGTTCCTTGCCGGCGGGCAGGCCGGTCGATCGGAGGAGGAGACGATGTTGGTCCCGAAGACGATGATCGTCGAGCAACTGCGCGCGCGCGGCGACACCGAGGCCGCCGAGCGCGCCGACCGAGAGCTCGGCGAGAAGGTCGACACCGAACAGGACGCTGGGTTGCTGGCGGATCTCCAAATCGACACCCGGAAGCTCGTCGAGAGCTTCCGCGGTCAGTCCCCAGCCGTGGGCTGAGGCCTCCCGATCCCGGCTCGCAGAGCTGTCGTAGGTACACGATCTCCGACGAAGCTCAGCTCGGGTACTCGTCCTTACGCCATGCCCGTGCCTCCTCCGGCTCGGGCTTTGGCGTCCGCTTGAGGAGGAACGAGTGGTATGGGGCAACGAACGGATCGGGCGCGGTGACGGTGTAGGTGTGGTAAACGCGTCCGTCCTCGCGCACGAACGCGATGAAACCCGGCGCCTCGCGCAGGCCGTCCTCGAGCCTGGCTCCGATCTGCCGCCCCCAGTCCTCGAGCCAGCGGGGGGGACTCTCGATCACCTCTTTGAGTGCGGGGATCTGCTGGGCCTGCTCGGGAGTGAGCGCGAGGCCGAAGTCGAACGGAAACTCGGTGGAGAAGGTTGAGACGTAGGGGAACTGCCACCCCATCCGCCGCTTGTAGGCGGTCAGCCGATCGATTGGGGCACGTGAGAAACAGATCAGCGTCACGTCGCGGTGGTTCATGTGCACACGCGTGGCGTCAAGCTCGTCCCCGAGGTTCGTGCAGCCGGGACAGGCTCCGAGCTCGTAGTCGGGCCCGAACATGATGTTGTAGGCGAGTAACTGAGAGCGCCCGTCGAACAGCTCGGCGAGCGTCATCTCTCCATCGTCGGTGTCGAAGCGGTACTCGTTATCGACCGGCACCCAGGGAAGCCGGCGTCGCTGCTCGGTCACTCTGCGGCCGAGCTCGGAGTACTCGGCCTCGAGCTTCGCCAGCTCCGTACGCGCCGCCTGCCACTCCTCGCGGGTTCCAATCTGGTGCTCGAGCATCGCGAACCTCCTTGATGTCGTTGTCCGCCTGGGCCTCAGGCGTGGATCGTCGCTGGCCGGGTGCCGCCGACCGTAGGTTACGACCGGCACGCCGCGCAAAATTCATCGCTGATCCCTCGAGCAAAGACTGGCTGTGCGGATCGGGACGGTTCACGGGCTGTGCTCGAGCGCGGCGAGGAGCTGCTGAGCGTCGCGTTGGCCGTGGTGTTCCGCCCAACCTGTGGGCGTGGCGCCATAGGCGCGGTCGCGGAGGTTCGGGTCCGCGCCTTGTGCGAGGAGGAGCCGGATGATCTCGAGGTTGCCGCGCATCGCCGCCTCGTGTAGCGGAGCGGTGCGGTTGATCGCGTTGACGGGGAACCCGAGCTCGATCAGCAGCGCACGGCCTCGAGGTCGTCCTTCTCGGCCGCGCGCACGAGCTGATCGGGACGTTCCGCTCGGGCTCGCTCGACGATCGTGGGATCGCCCTCGATCATCCGCCGTGTCTTCTCCCGGTCGGGCCGGGTCGCGGCGCAGAGGAACTGCTCGACGTCACGCAGAAGCGGCTGCGCGCCGGCGTTCTGCAGCAGCTCGACGATCTCAGGGGAACCCCACAGCGCCGCCTCCTGCACGGGGGTGCGGCCGCCATGGAGCGGATGGCCGGTGCCGGTCCCGTTCGGCTGGACGTGATGCTCGAGCAGCAGGCGACCCGGTGGATGAACCCATGCCGGGCGGCGGCGATCAGCTCGTCCTCGAGCATCTGCCGCGGCGTCGGGTGGGCGGGCACGAGCAGCCGGTGCCAGCGGCCGCCGTCGCCGGTCCCGAGACCGAACTCGAACAACAGCTCGAGCCAACCGTCGTCGGGATCCCACTGGCGGTTGTAGAGCGTCTGCGCGTCGTTGGGCTCGGTTCCGCGCTCGAGCAGCAGCCGCGCGAGCCGCATCCCGTGCCGGTGTGGCGGCTGGTCGCCCTCGCCGCTGCCGAACGCCCCGGTCAGCGCGGTGAACGGCGGGCTCAGCCCCTCCCATAGGAAGCCGGCGTTCGGGTCGGCGCCGTGGTCGAGCAGGAGCGCGGCCAGCTCAACGGGGCTCTGTGCTTCGAGCCGTGAGTAGGTGAGGTAGAGGAGCGGCTGCCACCGGTGCGGTCCGCCCTGGGCGTTGGCGAGGGACGCATCGCGGTCGAGCATCTCGGTTGCCGCTCTCACATCGCCGGTGGCGGCAGCCGTGTAGATATTCGCGCGCGCGAGCGCCGGATTGGCGTCGAGCAGCTCGGCCGCTCGACGCCAGTGAGCGGGATCGTCCTCGCCGTAGGTCAGGCACGCGAGCCGGAGGAAATCGTCGGCGAGCTCCAGTTCGTTGCTGACGTGGCCGCCGGGCGGCTCCTCGTGGGGCGAGCGAGCGTACGCCGCGGTGACCTCGAGGTAGGACTCGAGCTTCGCCCAGCTCGGAAAGCCGAAGCGGCGAGCAACCACGAGCTCCGCGTCGGCGCGAGTGAACCCTCGCAGCTCAGGCGAGCCGGGAATTGCCTGCGCGAGGCGAGGATGGAACTCGCGGACAACTTCGGCAGCGCCGGCGTCCCCGCCGCGGACCGCCTGTTGCAACGACTTCGCGCCGTGCTTCAGCTGCTCGAGATTGGCATTGCCGGGAAGACCACGGGCTGGCATGACGGCCTCCTGTCACCAAGCCCTGGAGGCCGCAGTTCCGAGTCGCAAACGGGCCAAGCCGACGACGAGCACCAAAATCACTCGGCGGGTGAAGAGAGCTCGACCAGGTTTCCGTCGGGGTCCCGAACGTAGACCGAAATCAGCGCGGCGGTCGCTCCGGCTCGAGTGACGGGTCCCGTTTCCACCGCGATGCCGGCCTCGGCAAGCGAGCTCAGAAGCTCCTCGGTCGAGCCGGCCACGAGGAAGCAAAGATCGGCCGAACCGGGCAGGGGCGTCCTGGCGTGAGGAGCGAACTCTTCGCCGGCCCGATGCAGATTCAGCTTCTGGTCTCCGAAGCGAAGCGCGATGCGCCCACCGCCGAAAACCTGGCGTCGCATTCCCAGGCGCTCGTAGAAGCGTACGGTCGCGTCGATGTCGGCGACCGTCAGGACGAGGTGATCGAGCGAGACGACGCCCACCGCCCAACCGTAGCGGTCTCGTCGATGAACCGCGGGGTTCCGTTCAGCCTCGCCTCGGCGGCCTGAAGTTGGTGTGCGTGAGCATGCGGACGAGTGGCAGGATGATGCTCACGTGCGTGCGCGCGGAGTCATCGTTGCGGTGCTCGGCCTGACGGCGGGGTTGACGGGGTGCGGCGCTCATCACCACACGGCCGTCAACCGCACGCGCGCCCTTTCCCGTCGAGCGCTGCTCACCAGCGCGCACCCGTGCCCCACCCAGCGACGCTTCACGTGCTCGACGCTGCAGGTCCCGCTCGACTATGGCGGACAAGCCAACGGAACCGTGGCGTTGGCCGTCGGCGCTGCGAACGTGGCGGCGCCCCGTGGCGTCCTGCTGTTCCTCGCCGGAGGTCCCGGTCAACCCGGGATTCCGTTCCTCACCCTGATCCACACGCGGCTGCGCGGGGCGCTCGCCGGCTACCGCCTGGTCATGTTCGACCAGCGAGGCACTGGAGCCGGCGCGCTCGACTGTCCCGCCTTACAGGCGGCGGCCGGCGCTTCCGATTTGACCGTCGTGCCGGCGGCGATCGTCGCCGCCTGCGCGCGGTCGATCGGCGCGGCCAGGCGCTACTACTCGACACCGGAGACCGTCGCCGACATCGAACAGCTGCGAACCGCGCTCGGCGCTCGCCAACTGACGCTGGACGGCGTCTCCTACGGCAGCTATGTCGCCGAGCGGTACGCCCTGAAGTACCCAGCCCACGTCGCGCGGATCGTCCTCGACTCGGTCGTCCCGCAGGAGGGGGCGGATCCTCTCTACCGCGCCGCGCTATCCGGCAGCGGCCGGGTGCTGCGGTCAGTCTGCATTGCGGAGCGGTGCGGCTGGAATCCGGCCGCCGACGTGGCGGCTGTCGTCGATCATCTTCACGACGGCCCCGCTCTCCTGAACGCCCTCGTGGCCGAGAGCGTGGTGGCGCCCGGCTACCCACGGGTGCTCGACGCCCTCCATGCCGCGGCCGCCGGGCATCCCGGCACACTCAACGCGTGGCTGGCTGCAGCCCGGCGCGGCGAAGCGGCTCCAGCCAGGTTCCTCAGTCAGGGCTTGCACGAGAGCACCCTCTGCCTGGAATTGGCGTGGCCCTGGGAGCCGGCCGCCCCGAGCGCGCAGCGAGCGGCCACGCTCGCTGCGCTCGCTGCCGCTGCGCCCGAGAGCGCGTTGTATCCATTCGACCGGCACACCGCCACGGGTAACGGGCTTGCCCAGGGCTGTCTCGGCTGGCCGCCGACACGGCCGGCCGACGTGCCCGACGGCGCTGCGACGGCAAAGCTTCCGCCGGTGCCGATCCTCCTGTTGTCCGGTGAGCGCGATCTCTCAACCCCGCTGGTGTGGGCGCGCGCGGAGGCCGCCAGGGCGCCCGACGGGCAGCTGCTCGAGGTCCCGGACGCTGGACACTCGGTACAGCTTCGGGCGCGCGACCCGGGAGTTAGGCGGTCGCTGGCGCGGTTCTTGAGCGGCGTCTAGTCAAGATCCTGGCTCGGAGATTGTCCTTCACCACAGCATTTCTCGCCGCCTCGAGCACTCGGGGTGTCGAGGGTCCGTTGTCAGCTGACCTCAACCGGTGTGCCGGGCACCCTGTTCACGCCGATCGTATGCACCAGCCAGTCGATTGAGTCGTTCGACAGGCGGATGCATCCATGACTGCGAGCGGACCCGAGCGGGTCCAGGAGGCTCGCCCCTCCCCGGCCGTGGATCCCAACCGTGCCGTCGCCGCCGTCGAACGACTGCAACGCCAGGCTGTGCGCGCTCAATTCGAGGACCCAGCTGCCGAGGAAGTCCGTCGGATGCCAAGGTATCGCCCACACGATCGCGAACCGGCCGACCGGCGTCGGAGTGCTCGGCTTGCCGACGACAACGCTTACGGTGCGAACAGCCGCTCCCGCGCGGTACAGGGTGAGCGTCCGGGCTGCAGTCGAGACCTCGATGCGCCAAGGCGTCTTCTCGATCAGGACATTTTTGGCATTGACCCAGCCGGCAGCGTCGTTGGGTCGCCAGGGAAGCCGGAGCTTCACCCAGCAACGGCCGTGGGTGGCCTGCGGAGGCGCGAGGACCAGCAGCCACGGAGCGTCGCTCAGCGCCAGCCAGAGCGAGGCACGGGGGCTTTGGCCGGGTAGGCGGTCGAACACTGCCGTGCGCGCTTCGATTTCGGCCCGCCAGGCGACGGCGTCTCTGGGCCCTGCGACGGAAGCTCCGCCGAGAACATTCGAGCAAACGGATTCTGTGCGCTGGTGGTTTGTGGCCGGGGAATTGGTGGCCGGGGGGTTGGTGGCCGGGGCGTTTGTGGCCGGGGCGTTTGTGGCCGG
>JAFAXX010000165.1 GCA_019240655.1 Solirubrobacterales bacterium | reverse complement strand
GCCGCCGGTGGTCCGGCGCTCACCCCGGCCGAGGCGCGGCGGCTGGATGAAGAGCTCGCGCGCTTCGACGGCTAGCCAGGTGGCTTCCGGCCTGATCCGGCCAGCGATGAAGACGCACTGGTCGGGGGGCTCGGGCAACCACAACGTGAAAAGCTCGTGGGCGCGCCGGCGCCGTGTCACGGTTGAGGTCGTCCTGCGACCGCAACGTGACCGGGGCATCAGGCAGGCCTGCCGTTTGTCACGTTGGTTTGAAGGTGAGTCGGGTGCGGCGCGGCCGCGGGAGCGTTGCGGCATGTGCTGCTGCTCGTGCGGTTGGCGGGGGCGGCGCCCTTGGCCGCCGCTCGGACAATCGGTGGCTGCGGGGGCGATGAAGGACCGGTGGTGGTGCGAGCCGATGACGTTGTCGTCTGGTTGGTGGCAATAGCACGAGAACCGAGGCGTGCGGACGAACGAGCCCCCGCGGTCCACGGCCGACGATTCCCCGTACCTCGGCCAGTCGAGCGCGGTCTGCGCCGCCTCGGTCACACATAAGCATCTCCTTGCTGCTTATCTGACCTTGGGCCGCCGGCCACGTCGGTTCGGGCGAGTTCGGCACCGAGTCTGCGGGGTCCACGCGCCGCCTGAGCCCAACGCCGGCCGACGCGCCGCCTGAGCCCAACGCCCGCCGACGCGCCGCCTGAGCCCAACGCCCGCCGACGCGCCGCCTGAGCCCAACGCCCGCCGACGCGCTGCCTGAGCCCAGCTCCGGCCGACGCGCCGCCTAACTGCAGCGCCCCCTGATCCTGTCGGTCCGGCGGGCCAGCGCCGGACAGCCGCGAGCGATCAGCTCGGGGGTGAACGCCGGCGAACCCCGGCGCCAGTGACCGCGAGGGACGCGACGCGCGGCAGCGGCCCGTGAAGCGCGCAAGCATCGTCGTCGCCCCCGGAGTACACCCCCACGCACGGCTACAAATCCGCGAGCACCGAGATCGCCACAGTGCACATGAACCACAGAGTCACAGCACCAGAGCGGCGCGGCGCTACTCACAGTGGGTTTTTGGATCCGGACGACCAAAATGCTCCTCGCGCGGCGGGCGGGCAGTCGCGGACGCGATATCTGGCGGTGAGCGACCAAAATCGCGGCCGCGTGCGCGACCCGCTAACGCGGGGAACGAAATGGTCGGTCGGGCGAGGAACGAAATGGTCGGTCGGACAGGGACCGGCACGGTAACCGCCCGCATCGCGGGCACCGCCACGAGGCAGCAGGGACTGGTGACACGCCGGCAGCTGCACGAGCATGGCCTCGACGACAGCGCCATCAAGCGGCGCGTGGCCAACGGCGCGCTTTACCGCGTCTTTCACGGCCTGTACCTGGTCGGGCACCAGGCGCGCGCACCGCTCGCGCGCGAGACCGCGGCGCTGCTCGCCTGCGGCAAGGCCGCGGTGATCAGCCGCCGCTCGGCGGCGGCGCTGTGGTCGATGGTCCCCCGCGAGCGGCGGCGAGGTCCGTGCGCGTGTCGGTCGTCGCCCACGACCACAACAACGCGCGTCAGCCCCGACGACGACGCCACGCGGCCATTCACGTAGGCGGTTCTCGGAGCGGCCCGGCCGCCCACCCCGCCGCCGGCCGCTCCCGCGAACCCCCGAGCTTGACGACGGGCTACATCGCGTCGGGCGCGCTCACCCCAAGCAGTCCGAGGGCCACCGCAATCACCCGCTGCGCCGCCACCGACAGCGCAATCCGGAACGACTCGACGGGCTCCGGGGTGGCGCCGATGACGTGGCAGTTCTCATAGAAGGTGGTGAACTGCTGCGCGAGCTCGAGTGCGTAGCCGGCAATCCGATGGGGCGCTCGCCGCGCCGCCGCCTCGACCACCTCGGCCGGGAACGAGGCCAGCTTCTTGATCAGCTCCCGCTCGGCCTCGTGCAGCTCGATCGAGCCATCTCTGCCACCCGCCGCCCCGCGTTCAGGCTTCGCGCCCCCAGGCTCCCCGCTCCCGAGCTCCCCGCCTCCAGGGTGCGCGCCCCCGAACGCCCCACCCGCAGCCACCCACCCGGCGCCACGCCCGAGCGCGTCGGCCACGCGCTCTGGCTGAAGCCGCCGCAGCATCGAGGCGATCCGCGCGTGGGCGTATTGCACGTAATAGACCGGATTCTCGCGGGACTGGCGCCGCGCCAGCTCGACGTCGAGCTCGAGCGTCCGGTCGTGCGAGCTGCGCAGCATGAAGAACCGCGTCGCATCGACCCCGATCTCGTCAAGCAGGTCGTCGAGGGTCACGAAGTCGCCTCGCCGCTTGGACATCGCAAACGTCTGCCCGGCTTCGACGAGGTGCACGAACTGGAGGATCGGGACCTCGACCTGGTCAGGATCGCCGCCCAACGCGGCCATCGCCGCCTTCAGCGTGCGCGCGTACGCATGGTGGTCGGACCCCACCGGCATCAGCTGCCGATCGAAGCCGCGCTCGCGCTTGTTCTGCAGATACGCCAGATCGCCCGCCAGGTAGGTTGGCTCGCCGGAGGAGCGGACCACTACCCGGTCCTTGTCGTCGCCGAACGTGGTGGTGCGCAACCAGACCGCGCCCTCCGAGCGGTAGACATGATCAGACGCCTCGAGCGCCGTGAGCACGCGCTCCAGGGCGCTCGGCGAGCCGAGGTGCAAAGTCCGCTCGCTGAAGAAGCTGTCGTAGTGGACGCGGTAGCGCTCGAGCGTGGCCTCGATCTGCAGTAGCAGCCGCTCGACTGCCACGCCGGCCAACTCCTCGCCGGAGCGCTCCGCAGCGCCGTCGATCGAAGCAGCCAGGTCGGCCACGTACTCGCCCTGGTAGCCGCCTTCCGGGACCGGCTGACCCATTGCTCGCGCCCGCACCGACTCACCGAGCAGCCGGATCTGCCCACCCGCGTCGTTGAAGTAGTACTCGCGCGCAACCGAATGGCCGTGGAACTCGAGGATCCGCGCCAGCGCGTCGCCATAGGCCGCATGGCGCCCTGACGCGGCGACCAACGGCCCGGTCGGGTTCGCGGAGACGAACTCGATGAGGATCCGCTCGCTCGCCTCCCCCGCGCCGCCGCCGCCGAACGAGTTCCCCGCCGCGAGCATCCCGGCCAGCGCACGGCGATGCCAGGCGTCCGAGAGCACCAGGTTCAAAAAACCCGGGCCGGCCACCTCCCACCGCTCCAGATCTCCGTTCAGCAGCTGCTCGAGCTCGGAGCCGATTCGCTCGGCGATTACCCGTGGCGCGAGCTGCAGCGCCGGCGCCAGCAGCATCGCGGCATTGGTGGAGTAGTCCCCCAGGCCGGCGTGCTTGGGCCGCTCGAGCCGGATTTGGGCGGTGAGTGGGCCGGCGCCGCCCCGGACCGCAGCGGCGGCCGCGGTGACGCTCTCTGCTAGCCCCTGCAGCGGCCCCTGCGCAGCTCCGTCAGCAAGACCCATCCGGCACCCCCCACACAGCCCCGTCAACGAAAACCATCCGCACCGCCCACACAGCCCCGTCAGCCAGACCCATCCGGCACCCCACACACAGCCCCGTCAACGAAAACCATCCGCACCGCCCGCACCGCCCCGTCAGCGAGACCCATCGGCCACCCCCGACGCCGCGCGCACGGGCTGGAACATCTCCTCGAGCTGCTCGAGAGCCGCCGGCGAGCCGAGCGCCACCAGCATGTCGCCCGCCTTGACCACCGTCTGCGGAATCGGCTGAGCATTCACCTCGCCACCCGCGTGACGCAGCGCCACGATCACTGCCTGTCCGCTGATCTCCTCGATTGTCTTGCCGACTCCGGCGCATGCGCCCGGGACGTCGATCTCCTCGACCCGGCCGTCGGCCACCGGCACCGCCCCGCCGACCTGCGGGTGCAGCGCGAACCGCGCCATCTGCGAACCCGAGCTCTTGTAGGGAGAGATCACCCGGTCAGCTCCGGCGCGGAGCAGCTTCTTCTCCGAGTCCTCCGCCGACGCCCGGGCGATGATCAGGACGTCAGAGCGCAGCTCCCGGGCGGTCAGCGCGATGAATATGTTCTCGGCGTCGGAATCGACGCAGGCGATCACGGCACGCGCGTGCACCACGCCGGCGCTCAGCAAAACCTCGTCGTCGGCGGGCTCACGATCGATCAGGGGCACGCCGAGGTCACGCGCCGCCTCCCGGTTCTCCGGATTTGGATCGATCACGACGAAGTCCGCGCCGGCCGCCCGCAGGTCGCGGGCGACCTGGCGTCCGACGCGCCCGAAGCCGCAGATGATGTAGTGCTCTGAGTAGGAATCGATCATCTTCTGGGTGCGCCGCTCCTCGAGCAGCCCGCTGAGCTGGCCGGAGACGAAGAACTCCGCCACCGTGGCCAGTCCGTAGAAGAGCGTACCTATGCCGATGAGCTCGAGCGCGACCTTGAGCGCGCGCCCACCGGTGTCGCGGGCATCGGGAATAGTCCCCGCGGTGGTGATCGTGTCGATCGTCCACGCGAACGCGTACCCCACCGAGACGCCCTCCGTGAGCACGAACCCCGCCGTGCCGGCCATGATCAGCACAAACAGCGCGGTCAGGAGGATCCCGAGGCGGCGCACGAACAGCTCGAGCTCGCGCCGAGCCCGAAGCCGTTGCTCGATGGCCTCCCGCCGCGCCGACTTCTCACTCGCCTCGGCCATGAACCTCAGTAGTGGTACGGCTCTCGGGCCAGGATCTTGTGACCCCGGTAGAGCTGCTCGAGCAGCACCACGCGCGCCAGCTGGTGGGGCAGCGTCATTGGGCCGAGCGACAGGCGGTGGTCGACCTCGTCGAGGTCGAGGCCGAAGGGCCCCCCGATCACGAAGCAGAGATCGAGCCCGCTCCGACGCCGCGCCTCCAAGAACTCGCTGAACGCGAGCGAGTCGAGCTCGTCCCCGTTGCGATCGAGCAGCGAGAGGTACGCCCGTTGAGGCAGCCGGCGGGTCACCGGTTCGTCCTCGCGAACCTCGAGCACCTCCAGGCGCACATGCCGAGCCAGCAGCTTCCGATAGTGCTGCACATCGTCGGCGAACGGCGGGCGCAACCGGCCGATGGCGACGACGACGATCCGCACGATGGGATACTAGGCCGTATGGACGATCCCAACCGGCCTGAACGCCACATCAATATCCACTTCTCCCCCGAGATCATGGCCGGTTCGTACGCGAACTTCGCCAACGTCAGCCACTCCGACTACGAGTTCACGATCACCTTCGCCCGGGTTGATCACGAAGTCGAGGACGAGGAGATCCCCGGGGTGGTCGTCTCCCGCATCAACCTCTCGGCCCGGTTCATGCGCGAGCTGATCGACGCCATGCAGGACAACTACTCGAAGTGGCAGACCCGCGAGGGGATCAAGAGTCTGCCTGAGTTTCCCGGACGCCCGGAGCAGCCTCCGTCGCAGTAGAACCCGGGCGCGCCCAGACCAGGCACGGGGCGCGCCCAGACCAGGCACGGGCGCGCCCAGACCAGGCGCGGGCGCGCCAAGACCGGGCACGGGCGCGCCCAGACCAGCACGGGCGCGCCCAGACCAGGCACGGGGCGCGCCCAGACCAGGCACGGGCGCGCCCAGACTAGGACTAGGCGCGGGGCGCGCCGATACCGGACGCGTTCGGAGGACCAGTGACCGCCGGCCCGGCCGAGAGCGGTCGCTGGGCCCACGCGACCGCGGCCCCGATCCGCTCCCGGGTGGGCGGATGAGTGGCCAGCAACCGGCTCAACCAGGGCGGCGGGTCGAGATCGGCGACGTTCTGCACCGCGATCGCCCGCTCGAATGAGATGAATGCCTCCGGCGCGCCCGACAGTGCGAGCGAGTAGTCGTCGGCGCGCCGCTCGAGCGCGCGGGAGAGGCGGTTGCCGATCAGCCCGATCGGTGCCGAGACGAACGCCGCGGCCAGCGCCAGCGCCGGCAGAGCCCCGGCGGTTCCCCGCTCTGGCGAGATCGCCCAGCTCAGGCGCTGCACGGCGAGCGCCGCTGCCGGGGCCACTACCGCCGCAAACACGACGCCGCGCGGGACGTCGCGGTGGCGCACGTGCGAGAGCTCGTGGGCGACCACGACTCTCACCTCGTCCCGGCTGTAGCGATCGAGCAGGGTGTCGAACAGGACCACACGCTTGGTCGGGCCGAGGCCGGTGACGTAGGCATTGGCGGCCGTCGTCCGCCGGCTGGCATCGACTGAGTACACCTCCCCGACGCTGATCCCGGCCGCGCGGGCCAGCCACAGCACGTCGCTGCGCGTATCGCCCTCGGGCAGGGGCGTGAACTTGTTGAAGACCGGGTCGAGGAGCACCGGACCGACCGCGGCGAAACCGGCGCCGAGCGCCACCGAGCCACCCGCGGCGGGCAGCCACCAGGACCGCGGGAAGCGCCGTGTGAGTGCCACGACCACGGCGCCCGCTCCTCCGGCGAGGACCGTCCCGATCGCGCTCGACTTGGCCAGGTCGACCGCCCACCCCCGCCATGACTGGGTCACCAGGCCCACGCCGATTGCCCGCCTCCGCCCCAGCGCGGCGAGCGGCAGCGGAGCGACCACCATGGCCAGCGACAGACCAGCGCCGGCGAGCGCGCCGTCGAGCGCCGGCGGCCGCCGGCCCGCCGGCCGAGCGTCCACCCGCCCTCGCCCCGGCACCGCCCGCCCTCGCCCCGGCACCGCCCGCCCTCGCCCCGGCACCGCCC
>JAFAXX010000095.1 GCA_019240655.1 Solirubrobacterales bacterium | reverse complement strand
ACGCGGTTCTGCAGCTGCTCGGCGATCGACTGCGCGACCAGGCGCGCGTCGAGCTCGGGACGCTTGATCTCGAGGATGTTGACCTTGACCTGCTTGCCCGTGATCCGGTGCAGATCGCGCCGCAGCTGGTCGACCTCGGAGCCCGACTTGCCGATCACGATTCCCGGCCGCGCGGTGTGGATGTTGATCTCGACCTCGGTGGCGTTCTTGCGGATCGTGATGTCGGACAGGCCGGCGTGCGAGAGCCGGCGGATGATGTGCCCGCGGATCTGGATGTCCTCGTGCAGGTAGTCGGAGAAGTTGCGCTCGTTGAACCAGTTCGACTTCCAGTCGTGGATGTAGCCCACGCGCATCGACTCGGGATGAACTTTTTGACCCATGACTATTCCTTCGGCGTGAGCAAGATCGTGAGGTGACTGGTGCGCTTGCGGATCCGCGTCGCGCGCCCCATCGCGCGCGGCTGGAACCGCCGGATCGTCGGGCCCTCGTCGGCGTGCACCGCCTTGACGTACAGGTCCTCGCCGATGAGCTCGTGGTTGTGCTCTGCGTTCGCCACCGCTGACTCGAGCAGCTTGCTCCAGTCCCGCGCGACCGCACGCGGCGTATGAGCCAGGATAGCTCGCGCCTCTTCGACGCTCTTGCCGCGGATGTGGTCGCACACCAGCCGGGCCTTGCGCGCGGAGGAGCGCACGTAGCGCGCCTTCGCCCGGACGACCGGGGGAGGCCCGGCCGGCTGGTCGCGGCGACGGCGGCGACCCGGCGCGCTCTGGGCGGGCGGGGCGGGCGCAGGGGCCGGCGGCGCCGTCGGCGCTTCAGGCTCGCCAGCCGGCACGGACGGCGCCTCGTCGTTCTCGGTGCCGGCGGGCTCGGGCTGGCCCTCGGCCTCGTCGTCGGCCTCCAAGACGACCTCCGTCGCGCCCTCGGCCGCGACGTCTTCGGGCGTCGCCTCGATCTCGTCCGCGCGCGGCTCCTCTGGCGTCTGCTCGCTCATCGCCTCTTACCGGTGGCGGCGTGACCGCGGTACAGCCGCGTGGGCGCGAACTCGCCGAGCTTGTGTCCGACCATCGACTCGCTTACGAACACGGGCACGTGCTTGCGCCCGTCGTGCACGGCGATCGTGTGGCCGACCATCTCGGGGAAGATGGTCGAGGCGCGGGACCAGGTACGCAGCATGCGCTTCTCCCCGGCGGCGTTCATCGCCTCGATCCGCGCCATCAGGCGCTCGTCTACGAAAGGGCCCTTCTTGCTGGAGCGGCTCATCGCTTCTTACCTCTTCTGCGTCCACGGACGATGTAGCGGTCGGACGGCTTGCCCTTCTTCCGGGTCCGGTAGCCGAGCGTCGGAACGCCCCACGGCGTCACCGGATGGCGACCCGAGGTGGTGGATCCCTCCCCCCCGCCGTGCGGGTGGTCGACCGGGTTCATCGCCGTGCCGCGGGTCTGCGGGCGGACGCCGAGGTGGCGCTTGCGACCCGCCTTGCCGATCTTCAGGTTCTGATGGTCGCTGTTGCCGATCGTGCCGACGGTGGCGCGGCACTCCGCACGGACCATCCTCATCTCCCCGGAGGGCAGGCGCAGCGTCACGTGGTCGCCCTCCTTGGCCAAGAGCTGGACGCCGGCACCGGCGGCGCGAGCCATCTGCCCGCCCCGTCCGGGGATCAGTTCGACGTTGTGCACGACCGTACCGGCGGGCATGTTGCCGAGCGGAAGGCTGTTGCCAACGCGGATGTCGGCGCTCTCGCCAGATTGCACGGTCATCCCGACCCGCAGGCGCTGCGGCGCGAGGATGTAGCGCTTCTCGCCGTCGACGTAATGCAGGAGCGCGATGTAGGCCGAGCGGTTGGGGTCGTACTCGATATGGGCAACCTTGGCCGGGACACCGTCCTTGCGGCGCTTGAAGTCGATCTTGCGGTACAGGCGCTTGGCGCCCCCACCCCTGTGCCGAGCGGTCTTGCGCCCGTGGGCGTTGCGGCCGCCGGACTTCTTCAGGCCCTCGGTGAGCGACTTCTCCGGCTGCGAGCGGGTGACCTCGGCAAAGTCGGGATAGGTGACGAAGCGGCGCCCCGGCGAGGTGGGCTTCGGATTGCGAATCGGCATTACTCGGCTCCCTCCAGGCCACGGAAGATCGGGATCGTGTCGCCCTCACGCACCTGGACGACGGCCTTCTTCCACTGCCGGGTGCGGCCCGAGGTGTGACCGCGGCGCTTGGGCTTGCTCTTGACCGAGGCGGTGCGGACCTCGATCACCCGGACGTCGAACAGCTGCTCGATCGCCTGGCGGATCTGCGTCTTGTGCGCGCGGTCGTGCACGCGGAAGGTGTACTTGTGGGCCTCGGCCAGCGCAAAGGTCTTCTCGGAGACGATCGGGCGGATGATCACCTGACTGGGGTCCATCACTCCTCCTCTTCCCGCGTGCGGCCGGCGGCGCGCGCGACCAGCTCCGGCAGGGCAGACTCGGAGACCAGCAGCGAGGCCGCGCCGACCACGTCGGCGACGCCGGCGTCGTGTACCGGCATCACGTCCACCTTGGACAGGTTGCGAAACGACTTTCCGGCCGCAGCCTCCTCGGCGCCCAGCAGCACGAGCGTGGGCGCGGTGGCGCCCCACTCCGCCAGCAGCCGGGCCGCGTGCTTGGCCGACGGCGCCTCGAACACCGAGACGTCGACCACGGCCAGCGACTCGCGCTCGGCATGCAGCGAGAGCGCGCTGCGCAGCGCGGCGCGGCGCGCCTTGCGATTGACCTTGACGGTGTAGCCGCGGGGCGTCGGCCCGAAGACGGTGCCGCCGCCGGTCCACACCGGCGAGCGCGAGGAACCCGCCCGGGCTCGGCCGGTCCCCTTCTGGCGCCACGGCTTGGCGCCGCCGCCCGAGACCTCTCCGCGGGTCTTGGTCGAGGCCGTCCCGCGCCGGCGGGCGTTCAGCTCGGCGCGGACCGTCTCGTGGACGAGGGGCATATTGAAAGCGGCCTCGAACGCGCTCGCGTCGAGCGCCACCGACCCGCCGCCGAGCTTCGGCGCCTCGCGGCTAGGCATCGCTGCGCACCTCCACCGTCGCGCCAGTGGGCCCGGGCACCGAGCCGCGGACGAGCATCAGGTTCTGCGGTGGGACGACGTCGACCACGGTGAGCCCCCGCTGGGTCACCCGCCCACCGCCCATCCGGCCGGCGCCGCGGAGGCCCGGGAACACCCGCGACGGCGTCGCCGAGGCGCCGATCGAGCCCGGCGCGCGGACGTTGTGGGAACCGTGGGACTTCGGCCCGCGCTTGAAGTTGTGGCGTTTGATCGTGCCCTGGAAGCCCTTGCCCTTCGAGAGCCCGGAGATCTTCACGCGGTCACCGGCGGTGAACGAGTCGACGGTGACCGTGTCGCCGACCAGCAGCTCCGCGGCCTCGTCGCGGAACTCGACCAGATGCCGGTGAGCGGAGGCGTCGGCCTTCTTGAGGTGGCCGAGCTCCGGCTTCGAGAGCGACTTCTCCTTGCAGCGGCCGAAGGCGAGCTGGACGGCCTCATAGCCGTCGCGCTCACGCGTGCGGATCGCGGTCACCGGACACGGCCCGGCCTCGAGCACGGTCACGCGCTCGATGCGCCCGTCGTCGAGGAATCGCTGGGTCATCCCGAGCTTTCTGGCGATGATCGCAGCCATGACGGTTACGAGGCCAGTCGGATCTCGATGTCCACGCCCGCGGGCAGGTGGTCCAGCCGCTGGAGCGAGTCAACCGTCTTGGGCGTCGGCTGGTGGATGTCGATCAGCCGCTTGTGGGTTCGGATTTCGAAGTGCTCGCGCGAGTCCTTGTCCTTGAACGGGGAGCGGATCACGCAGTAGACGTTCTTCTCCGTCGGCAGGGGCACCGGACCGGATACGGTCGCGCCGGTGCGCGTGGCCGTCTCGACGATCTCCTTGGCCGCCGTCTCGATCGCCGTGTGGTCGTATGACTTCAGGCGAATTCTGATCTTGTTCTGGGCAATTGTTGCCACGCGCTTAGTGTTCCTCCGCGGGCCTCCGGCCGCGCGTCTCTGACGATTTAGTTCGGCCTCCGGCCTCTTACCCGCAGATGCTCCGCACCTACTCTCAGTCAAACGGGGCGACACCCGGGTTGCGGGCCCCGCCCCATCTGAAGGTCGTATCTCGTTGCCGAAAAAACGGGGCGGCGGGCCGTCAGGCCCGGCCGCCCTCATAACTAACTACTGGATGACTTCGGAGACGACTCCCGAGCCGACCGTACGGCCGCCCTCGCGGATCGCGAACCGCAGGCCCTGGTCCATGGCGATCGGCTGGATCAGCTCGATCTCCATCTGGACGTTGTCGCCTGGCATGACCATCTCGGTGCCCTCGGGCAGCCGGGCCACGCCCGTGACGTCGGTCGTGCGGAAGTAGAACTGCGGCCGGTAGCCCGTGAAGAACGGCGTGTGACGGCCGCCCTCCTCCTTCTTGAGGACGTAGACCTCGGCCTTGAACTTCGTGTGCGGGGTGATCGAGCCGGGCTTGCACAGCACCTGGCCGCGCTCGATCTCGTCACGCTTGGTGCCGCGGAGCAGGCAGCCGACGTTGTCGCCGGCCTGACCCTGATCGAGGATCTTCTTGAACATCTCGACGCCGGTCACCACGGTCTGCGTCGTCGGGCGGATACCGACGATCTCCACCTGCTCGCCGGTCTTGATGATCCCCTGCTCGACGCGGCCGGTCGCCACCGTGCCGCGGCCGGTGATCGAGAACACGTCCTCGACCGGCATCAGGAACGGCTTGTCGAGGTCACGCACCGGCTCGGGGATGTAGGTGTCGAGCGCCTCGGCCAACTCGAGGATCTTCTGCTCGGACTCCTCGTCGCCTTCGAGCGCCCGCAGGGCCGAGCCGGCCACGAACGGGATGTCGTCGCCCGGGAACTCGTACTCGGAGAGCAGATCGCGGATCTCGACCTCGACGAGCTCGAGCAGCTCGGGGTCGTCGACCATGTCGACCTTGTTGAGGAAGACGACGATGTAGGGCACGCCAACCTGGCGGGCGAGCAGGATGTGCTCGCGCGTCTGCGGCATCGCGCCGTCGGCCGCCGACACGACCAGGATCGCGCCGTCCATCTGCGCGGCGCCGGTGATCATGTTCTTGACGTAGTCGGCGTGGCCCGGGCAGTCGACGTGAGCGTAGTGCCGGTTGGGGGTCTGGTACTCGACGTGTGAGGTCGCGATCGTGATCCCGCGCGCCTTCTCCTCAGGAGCGTTGTCGATCGATTCGAACGACCGCACCTCCGTGCCGCCGTACCTCTCGTTCAGCACCTTGGTGATGGCCGCGGTCAGCGTCGTCTTGCCATGGTCGATGTGACCGATGGTGCCGACGTTGACATGGGGCTTGTCGCGCTCGAACTTGGCTTTCGCCACTTTGGTCTAGCTCCTTCTAAATCAGTGGTGTCGCTCGTCTCAGGACGAACCCGTTCAGGATAGAAAATTCCGTCTGATACTGCTGGTAAAGGGCGCTACGCCGCCTGCTGCTCGCCTCCGACCACCTTCTCGGCGATGTTCGAAGGCACCTCCTCGTAGCGCTCGAACTGCATCGTGTAGGTGGCTCGGCCCTGAGTGTTTGACCGCACGTCGGTCGCATACCCGAACATCTCGGCCAGGGGCACGTACGCCGTGATCACCTGCGCGTTGCCGCGCTGCTCCATTCCGCTCACGTGTCCGCGACGGCGGTTCAGGTCGCCGATCACGTCGCCCATGAACTCCTCCGGGGTCACGACCTCGACCCGGAACACCGGCTCGAGCAGCACCGGCTTGGCCCGCTGCACGGCGGACTTCAGCGCCAGCGACCCGGCGACCTTGAAGGCCAGCTCCGAGGAGTCGGTCTCGTGGTACTTGCCGTCCTCGAGCGTGACCCGGACGTCGACCATCGGATAGCCGGCACGCGGGCCGTTCTCGAGCGCTTCCTCCACGCCCTTCTCAACCGCCGGGATGAACTCGGTGGGGATCGCGCCGCCTTTGATCCGGTTGACGAAGTCGAAGCCCTCGCCCGGGGCCGGCTCGACGTCGATGTAGACGATGCCGTACTGGCCGGAGCCGCCGGTCTGGCGCACGAAGCGGCCCTCGACGTGGTCGGCGCTGCCGCGGATCGTCTCCCGGTAGGAGACCTGGGGGCGGCCGACGTTGGCCTCGACCTTGAACTCGCGCAGCATCCGATCGACCAGCACCTCGAGGTGCAGCTCGCCCATTCCCGAGATCTCGGTCTGGCCGGTCTCCTCGTTGGTACGAACCTGGAAGGTCGGGTCCTCGTCGGCGAGGCGGCCGAGCGCGGTGGACATCTTCTCCTGGTCGGCCTTGGTCTTCGGCTCGATCGCGACCTTGATGACCGGCTCCGGGAACTCGATCGTCTCGAGCTTGATCGGCTTGTCGGGCGCGGCCAGCGTGTCTCCGGTCACCACTTGCTTGATCCCGACCGCGGCGGCGATGTCGCCGGCGTAGACGTCCTTGACCTCCTCGCGGTCGTTGGCGTGCATCATCAGGATGCGCCCGATCCGCTCCGTCCGTCCGGTGTTGACATTGAGCACGCGCGAGCCCGCCTCGAGATGGCCCGAGTAGACGCGGAAATAGGTGAGCTTGCCGACGTACGGGTCGGCCATGATCTTGAACGCCAGCGCCGCGAACGGCTCGTCGTCGTCGGCGTGACGGACCGCGGGCTGCTCGTCGCCGTTGCGCGAGCCCTTCGCCGGCTCGAGGCCCTCGACCGGGGGCACGTCGAGCGGGCTCGGGAGGTAGTCGATGACCGCGTCGAGCAGCGGCTGGACGCCCTTGTTCTTGAAGCTGGAGCCGCACAGGACCGGAGTAAGCTGAATCTTCAGGGTCGTGGCGCGGATCGACTGCTTGAGCCGCTCCGGCGTGATCTCCTGCTCCTCGAGGATCATCTCGAGCAGCTCGTCGTCGAACTGCGAGACCTCCTCGAGCAGGTGCTCGCGCGCGGCCGCCGCCGCCTCGGCGTAGTCGGCCGGGATCTCGATGACCTCCTGCTCCTTGCCGAGCTCGTCCTTGTAGACGATCGCGTGGTTCTCGACCAGGTCGATGATCCCGCTGAAGTCCTGCTCTGCGCCGATCGGCAGCTGGATCGGGACGGGGTGCGCGCCGAGGCGATCGACCATCGTCTGCACGCCGCGGTCGAAGTCGGCGCCGATCCGATCCATCTTGTTGATGTAGGCGATCCGGGGGACGTGGTACTTGTCGGCCTGCCGCCACACGGTCTCGGACTGCGGCTCGACGCCGGCCACCGAGTCGAACAGGGCGATCGCGCCATCGAGGACGCGCAACGAGCGCTCGACCTCGACCGTGAAGTCGACGTGGCCGGGGGTGTCGATGATGTTGATCCGGTGGTCGTGCCACTGGCACGTGGTCGCCGCCGAGGTGATCGTGATGCCGCGCTCCTGCTCCTGCGCCATCCAGTCCATCACCGCCGCGCCCTCGTGGACCTCGCCCATCTTGTAGGTCCGCCCGGTGTAATAAAGGATCCGCTCGGTCGTCGTCGTCTTACCGGCGTCGATGTGAGCCATGATCCCTATGTTGCGTGTCTTCTCAAGAGCGAACGTACGAGGCATGAGCGTGAAATCCGGGTCGGTCTGCGGACATGAAAAAGGGCCCATCGGGCCCATTCACGACGCAGATGTCGGGAAGGGGCGGTTGTCTATTCGGTCGACGTCTCCATTGCGGGGAATCTCCGTGCCCGGGAGCGCGCACCGGTAAGCGCGACGCCGCCCGAGGCGAATACCCAATATAGCAAAGGCTCTATGGCCTCCGGCCGGGGTCTCGCCGGCGGTGGCAGCGCGGCGTCGAGACCGGTCTCGGCTCCGGGCGCGGTCATTTGATCTTAGCCACGGCACCGTGCCGCAGCTGCTGAGGTGGGGTGGGGCTGCCCCGAGCGAGCCGCCCTGATCCGGCCCGGAGGTCCGCGTCCTGACAGTCGCCACGGCTGCCGGCCGGAGGGCAAGCCGGCGGCGGCTACGCTTTGACGCTGCGAGGGTTCGTTCCACTGCAGCCCCCGGTCCCGTGTGGTGGGCGGCCCTCGCAGCTTTCTCGCTCCGGGTCGCGTTTACCGAACCCATCACGCGCTGACCCGAAGGTCCATCACGCGGTGACCCGCGGCGCGTGACTCGAGAGCCTCAGCGCCTCGCCGGGGCCCTTCGAGCCCGCGAACGGGCCCGCACCTCGCTCAGCGCCGCGCGGGCCTTCTCGGCGATCTCCCCGGTGCCGCGCTGCGCCGCGCGCCGGTAGGCGTCCTGCGCGCCCGGGAGATCGCCGCGCCTGACCAGCAGGTTCCCGAGGTTGTACGCGCCGCTCGGGTCCGCGCCATCGTCGGCGCGACGGTAGGCCGCGAACGCGCCCTCGAGATCGCCCTGGTGCTCCAGCAGGACACCGAGGTTCGAGGCGCCGGCGGGATCGCCGCGCTGGTCGGCGCGACGGTAGGCGTCCAGTGCCGCGGGCGTCTCGCCTCGATCGGCGAGCAGACCGCCGAGATTGAACGCGCCGGTGGCGTCGCCGCGATCGTCGGCCCGACGGTAGGCTTCGATGGCTCCTTCGAGGTCGCCCTGATGCTCGAGCAGGACGCCCAGATTCGACGCGCCGGCCGCGTGTCCGAGCTCGTCGGCGCGACGGTAGGCGGACATCGCCCCGGCGAAGTCGCCGCCGTCGGCGAGTATCCCGCCCAGTTCGAAGGCGCCGTCCGGGTCACCGCGCTCGGCCGCGCGCCGGTAGCCGGCGAGCGGGTCGTCCGGGGCCGCCTCACCGTCGGCCGTCGCCGCACCGCGGTTAGGCCCGAGCTGTTCGGCGGGCCGCGCGGGCACCGCGGCGACCGCTCCGTCGCGAGGCCGTGACGCGGCCGCCGCGGACCCGGCCACGAGGCTCGCCGCCGCCGCATCGTCGTCCTCATCGCGTCCCACGCGGGCCGCCGCGGCGCCGTTGGCGACCGGGATATCGGGCGCCGCCGCCGGCGCCCGGCGGATCAGCCTGCGCGCCAGCGGCGCCAATAGCGCGAGCGCGGCCACGAGCGCCAGGATGATCCAGATCACCGCACTCGAGCCCGCGCCGTGGTGTTGTCGAGCATTCGAGCCGGCGCGATTCGTGGCTCCGGGCTGTGGCGCGGACGACGTCGGCGCGGTCGCCGCCCCCGGCCGAGCCGCCGATGGCGCCGCCGACGTCGGCGCGCTCGCCGCCCCCGGCCGAGCCGCCGATGGCGCCGCTGCGCCGGCGGCGGCCGCGGTCGCCGGACTCGACGCGGCGGCGGCGCCGCCGAGGGCGAATTCGCCGGTGATCGGGGTGAGCGCCTCGTGCACGCCTCCGAGCACCGCCGCGGGGATCGCCACCCCCGAGCTCTGCAGCGCGGCGCCACCGCACCCGGCCGTCGCGGCGGTCTCGGTCAGCGCGGCCGCCGCCTGGCGTTCGAACAGGCTCTCGGTTCCGACGCTGATGTGCAGCAGTTGCGCGATCTGGAGCTCGCTGTAGGCGGGGCCGCCTCCGAAGCCCGTCCGCCACACGAGGATCTCGCGCGCGGGGACGGTGACGGCGCCCAGGCAGCCGCTGAGGGCGTTGACGACCCGGTGCAGGTAGCGATCCCACTGCTCCGGGCTGGCGTTGGCGGGCGGCGGCGCGAGCTGAGACGCGAGCACGAACGCGCTCTCACGGGTGAACGCAACCGTAAACGCAGCTTGCGCCGCGGCGGCGGCGGCAGCGGGGCTTGACGCGCCGGTAGCGTTCGCGCCGGACGCCGCCGGCCCTGCGGAGCCAGCCACCGTCGAGCCGGGCACCGTGGTGCCGGGCACCGTGGCGCCGACCGGCGCCGAGCCGGACACGGCGCCCGCCGGAGAGGCGCCGGCCGCGGTCGACGCGGTGCCGGCCGCGGTCGACGTGGCACCGGCCGCGGCCGAGATCGCACCCGCCGCGGCCGAGATCGCACCCGCGGCGGTCGAGGTCGCACCGGACGTGGTCGAGGTCGCACCGGACGTGGTCGACGGCGCACCGGCGACGGTCGAGGTCGCACCGGCGGCGGTCGACGTCGTACGCGGCGACGCACCAGCCGCTGTCGATCGCCCGCCCGATGCCGTCGACGGGGCACCCGCGGCCGAGGGCGTACCCGGCGCCGCCGACGGCGCAACCGCCGCGGTCGAGCTCGTGGATCCACCGACGATCGTAACCGAGGGT
>JAFAXX010000136.1 GCA_019240655.1 Solirubrobacterales bacterium | reverse complement strand
GCTCGGGTACACGATCTCGCTGCCCTCAGAGGACAAGTTCCTCACCACCCGCGCCGAGCTGCAGGACACGATGGCGATGTCCCTGGGCGGCCGAGCCGCCGAGGAGATCGTCTTCGGGGAAGTGACCACCGGCGCCTCCAACGACCTTGAGAAGGTGACCGCCACCGCGAAGCAGATGGTGATGCGCTTCGGGATGTCCGAGAAGCTCGGGCCGCGGGTATTCGGCCACGACCACGGCCAGCCGTTCCTCGGCCGCGAGTTCTCGGCCGAGCCCGACTACTCGGACGAGATCGCCCGCGAGATCGACGACGAGATCCGCCGGATCGTCGAGGCGGCGCACCTGCGCGCCAAGGACATCCTCACCGAACGGCGCGGCGCGCTCGAGAAGCTCTCCGAGATCCTGGTCAAGCGAGAGACGATCGAGAAGGAGCAGTTCGAGGCCCTGCTCGACGGGGGCACCGAAGAGCAGGTGTTCGGCGCCGAGGCGCCGCCGCCGCCCGAGGTCCCGATCCCCGGCACCCCACCGGCCGAGCGCGCCGGGCGCGAGGGGCCGCGGCCGCTGCCCCGGCCGGGCCTGGCCGGCGGCGCGGCCGAGTAGTCGACCGCCGAATCGACGCTAGCCGACCAGCGGCGGGTTCAGCCCGGCCGCGTGGCAGGCCGCCAGTCCGGGGCCGAGCGACGGCGCGGCGGCGAGCGGGGGAGGGGTGGCGAAAGCAGCCCGGCGGAAGTCGAAATAGTCGGTCATCGCGTCTGCGTTGGCGTCCCGGAAGGTCATCGCCGGCAGGTTCCACTTGCGCTCGATGAAGGCGGTGATCGAGGTGTGGTCCTGGACGACGCCCGAGACGTAGCGGGGCCTCGCCCACGGCGAGACGACGATCAGCGGCACCCGGAAGCCGTAGCGGTCGTAGGCGCCGGGGCGATCGCCGGGCGAGAGCTTCGGCGCGATCGCGTCCGGGGCGATCGCTCGTGGCGGCGGCACGTGGTCGTAGTAGCCGCCGTGCTCGTCATAGGTGATGAAGAGGGCGGTGCGCTTCCACGTCGGCGCTCGCATCAGCGCGTGCACGACCTGGGCGACGAAACGCTCGCCGAGCTGGATGTCCTGTGGATTCTCCTCGGATGTGGTGATGTAGTCGGGGTCGAGGAAGCTGAATTGCGGGAGCTTGCCCGCGGCAGCGTCGCTGAGGAACCGGTCGAAGCGGCGAAAGCGTCCGTGGCGGCTCGGCGTGAACGTGTCCGGGATGATCGCTGCGGTCGGAGCCAGCTGGAAGTAGCTGGCCCAGCTGATGTGGTGGGCGTCCAGCCGGTCGAAGATCGTGCCGTTCTGCGCCGGTGCCGCGAGCGACGCGGCCAGGTCGGTGGCGATCACACCGGACGCGGTTCCCGTGAAGAAGAAGCGCCGATTCGGATAGGTCTGAGCCAGGACCGAGCAGAAGTACCGCTGCCCGAGCGGGAAGTGCCGGGCCAGCGAGTAGGTGAAGGGGATGTCCCGCTTGTCCCAGAACTTCATCGCCACGGCGCCGCTGGCGCGGACGAAGCCGTCGTTGCGACCGCCGTCGAACGCGTCGTGGCTGGCGTTCCAGGACTGGCTCGGCTCGCCGACGAGCTGGCAGGGCGAGCTTGCGTGCTGGGCGAACACCGGGTGTCCCGACGCGTCGGGGTTCGAGTTCCTCGGCCGTCCGCCGCGGACGGTCAGCCCGTCGACCGAGCCGCGAGCCGGCACCTCCTGCGAGACCATTCCGAGCAGGTTGTCGAAGGAGTGGTTCTCCATCATCACGACGACGATGTGCTCCACCTCGGGCGTCGAGGCATGGCCGGCCGGGAGGCGCGGGAACGGCAGGCTGTCGGGGCGGCGCAGCCCCGCCGGCCGAGCCACGGGCCGCGCCCATGCCGGCACACCCCGCGGCAGGAGAAGCGCTGCTCCGCCCGCGGCCGCGCCCTCGAGCAGCGACCGGCGAGTGAGGTCCCGTTCGCTCACGGTGCGCTGAGCTTATACACCGGCCCGCGGTAACGTCCGCCACGGTGAGCAACCGCCCGCTTCGGCTTGTCCTCGTGGTCACCCGGCTGTGGCTGCCGGTCCTCATCGCCGTCGTCGGCGCGGTCGCGATCGTCGTCGGGCACGGCAACTCGCCGATGGCCGCCGCCGGCGTCGGCCTGATCATCGTGGGACTGATCGTGTGGATGGTGAATTGGATGTTCCGGATGAGCGTCGCCAGCAACCGTGACCGGGAGCGCGAGGAAGCTGCCCGCGAGTACTTCGACCGCCACGGGCGGTGGCCGGATGAGTAGCGCGAGCGCGACCACGGAGGGCGGCCCGTCGAGCGCCCGCAGCCTGGGCTTCGAGGTGATGGGCGTCGTGAACGTCACCCCCGACTCGTTCTCTGACGGCGGCCGCTACCTGGACGCGCGCGCGGCGGTCGCCCACGGGGTCGAGCTCGCTCGCGAGGGCGCGGCGATCCTCGACATCGGCGGCGAGTCGACGCGCCCCGGCGCGGCTCCGGTGGGAATCGCCGAGGAGCTCCACCGGGTGATCCCGGTGATCGAGGGCCTGACCGACGCGGCCACGCCGGCGCGGGTCTCGATCGACACCTCGAAGGTCGCGGTGGCCGCCGAGGCGGTCGCGGCGGGGGCGAGCCTGGTCAACGACGTGACCGCGTTCCGGGGCGACCCCGGGATGGCCGCCTTCGTGGCCGAGGCCGGCCTCGACTGCTCCCTCATGCACATGCTCGGCGATCCGCGCTCGATGCAGGACGATCCGCGCTACGACGACGTGGTCAGCGAGGTCAAGGCGTTTCTCGAAGCGCGGCTGGCCTTCGCCGTGGCCGCCGGCGTGGCCGAGCAGCGGGTGATGCTCGACCCGGGAATCGGCTTCGGCAAGACGCTCGAGCACAACCTCGAGCTCCTGCGCCGGCTCGACGAGCTCGTGGCGATCGGCCGCCCGGTGCTGATCGGCACCTCGCGCAAGTCGTTCCTCGGCCGGCTGACCGGGCGCGAGGACCCGAGCGAGCGCGAGGCCGGCACGGTCGCCACGAACGTGCTGGCGTACCTGCGGGGCGCCCGGGTGTTCCGGGTCCACGACGTCGGGCCGGTGTATGACGCCCTGCTGGTGACGGCTGCTACGGTCACGACGCCATGGGCGACGACGAGTCCGAGGAGTTCGACGAAGTAGACGAGGACGAGGAGGGCCACCCCGAACCGGAGGTGACGATCGAGGTGAGCGGCCTCTCGCTGTTCACTCATCTCGGGGTGAGCGCCGCCGAGCGGGAGGTAGGGCAGCGCCTGCTGCTCGACGTGCGGATGGACGTCGGCGAGTGCGACGCCACCGTGACCGACCGGATCGAGGACACCGTCGACTACGGCGAGGTCTGCCAGCTCGCGAATTTCGTCGCCCAGCAGCGCTCCTACCGGACGCTCGAGCGGCTGTGCGCAGCGATCGCCGACCAGCTGCTCGATCGCTACAAGCTTCACGCCGTATGGGTCAAGGCGGCCAAGCCCGAGCCGCCGCTGCCGCTGCCGGTGACCGAGGTCTCGGTCGAGGTGTGGCGCGAGGCTGAATGACGCGCTCCGGACACCTCGGCCTGGGCTCGAACGTGGGCGACCGGCGAGCGCAGCTCGGCGCCGCGGTCGCGGCGCTTCCCCGGAGCGGCGTGCACGTGCTGGCCTCCTCATCGGTGTACGAGACAGAGCCGGTGGGGCTGGTGCTCGATCAGCGGAGCTTCTACAACGCCTGCGTGCGGGTGGCCACCGAACACGACCCCGAGGCGCTGCTCGACGCCTGCAAGGCGGTCGAGCGGCAGCTCGGGCGCGAGCCGGGCGGCGTGCGCCACGGTCCGCGCCCGATCGACGTCGATCTGCTTCTGCTCGGCTCGCTCACTTACTCCTCAGAGCGGCTCGCCCTGCCTCACCCCGAGGTGGTGACGCGACGCTTCGTGCTCGTGCCCCTGCTCGAGCTCGATCCCGGGCTCGCGCTCCCGAGTGGCGCGCGGCTGGCCGACGCGCTCGCGGCGCTCGGACAGGCGCGGCAGGGCGTCGAGCGGGTCGGCGAGCCACTGCTGTAAGTCACTAGGGTTCTCTGGCCATGTTGTTGGTCGTCGACGTCGGGAACACGCAAACCCATTTCGGCGTGATCCGAGAGTCCGACGGGGGGATCTCCGAGCACTGGCGGTTCGCGACCGTCCGCCAGTCGACCGGCGACGAGCTCGGCGCGGCCCTGGCCAACCTGCTCGCGCTGCGCGCGCTCTCGTTCGACGACGTCGACGCGTCGATCGTCTCCTCCACCGTGCCGCAGCTGGCCGAGCAGTGGACGCTGATGTCCGAGCGCTATCTCGGCCACCGCATGCTGGTGGTCGGACCGACGATTCGCACCGGGATGCCGATCCGGATCGACAATCCGCGCGAGGTCGGCGCGGATCGTCTCGTCAACGCGGTGGCCGCGTATGAGCGCTTCCGCGACACTTCCGTCGTCGTCGACTTCGGCACCGCGATCACCTACGACGCGGTCTCGGCCGCCGGCGAGTATCTGGGGGGGATCATCACCCCCGGCGCGGAGATCTCGGTCGAGGCGCTGTCCGAGCGCGCCGCGAAGCTTCCCCGGGTCGAGCTGGCCGAGCCGCGCGCGTTGATCGGCAAGTCGACCGTCGACGCGATCCGCAGCGGGATCGTCTTCGGCTTCGCCGGCCAGGTCGAAGGGATCGTGCGCCGCCTGCGCGCCGAGCTCGGGGACCGCACGACGGTGATCGCCACCGGCGGCCTCGCCGGCCTGCTCGTCCCGTTCATCCGCGAGACGATCGACGAGGTTGACGACCTGCTTACGCTGACCGGGCTGCGCTTGATCTCCGAGCGAAATCCGCGGTAAGCGGCCGGCGGCCGCGGTCAGCGGCCGGCGCCTGCGAGTGGTGCGGGCTGGACGCCGCGCGCAGCGCGGCCCTCACGCCACCGCCAGCGCCTCCTCGAGCGCCGGAAGCGCCGGCAACGGCACCTCTGGCGTCCGCGCCACCGTCGCGGCCAGGATCAGGAAGGTCCGCGAGCGGCGGTCATCGGGCGCTTCGGCGGCGCAGGCGTCGAAGGCGTCGAGCAGCCAGCGGATCGCCTCGAAAACCGGCGCGTCGTCGACTTCTCCCGGCACGTCGCAGGCCAGGCGCGCCAGCGCCAGCATCTCTCGCGGGTCACCGCCGCGGAAGCCCATGATCGCCGCCACGAGAAGCAGCTCGGAGACGCGGTCGAGCAGTATGTGCGGCGCTCGCTCGCGCTCGCCGATGGCCGGCCCGACCGGACGCAGCGGCTGCCCGGCGGCGATCCGCAGCGACTGCCCGCCGGCGATCGAGCCGATCTGATCGGCGCTCAGCCCTGCCTTGAGCGCGCTGCGCAGCTGGAAGGCCGGGGAGATCGCCGTGGTTCCGTAAGGGGCATCGCTGGCGAACAGGATCTGGCCCGGCGGGATCAACGAGAACAGCGCGAGCATGTCGGCGGGCATCCACCAGGCGGTGTCGAAGAGCAGGTTGGGGTGGTCCTGTGCGACGCGCCAGATCCACGAGAGGTCGCAGATGCCCGCGTGGGCGAGGATCAGCCGGGCCTCGCCGAACTCTTCGGCCAGCTCGACCGCGTGCAGCCCGAGGGCCGGGATGCCGCGCCCGGCGTGGATCAGCACGGGCAGCGAGCGTTCGTCCGCCAGCGCGACGACCGAGCGGACGGCGGGGTGGTCGAGCGTGAATTGCTCGGCGCGCGGGTGCAGCTTGATCCCACGGGCCCCGGCGTCGAGGCAGCGGCATGCCTCGCGCACGGCGTCGTCGTGGGGGTTGACGCGGCAGAACGGGACGAGCACCCCCTCCGAGGCGGCCGCGGCGTCGAGCACGGCGTCGTTGGCCTCCCGGTAGCCGACGGGCTCGTGGAACGGGAACGTGAACGCGCCGCGGGCCCCGGCAGCGCGCAGCGCGGCCACCAGCTCATCGGGGGTCTGCTTCATCCCGTCCGGGTCGTTCTGGCCCACATGCGTGTGGGCATCGAACAGCTCGAGTCCGGGGATCTGCTCGAGTAGCACCTCGGTCCAGGGGCGCAGGAGGGAACCGAGGTTCATCCCTGATTCGTACCATGATTCCCGATGGACCGATCGCTCACGGACAGCTGGACGCTCGGCGGCGTTCCAATCCCGAACCGGGTGGTGCTGGCTCCGCTGGCGGGGATCGGAAACTGGTTCGTGCGCCTCCAGGCCAAACGTCACGGCGCCGGCCTGGCCGTCTCCGAGATGGTCTCGAGCTTCGCCGTGCACTACCGCAACGAGCGAACCTGCCGGGAGCTCCTGCGGATCCACCCCGACGAGCATCCGGTCTCCGTCCAGCTCTTCGGCCACGATCCCGATGTGATGGCCTCGGCGGCCGAACGGGTCGCCGCGGCCGGCGCCGACCTGATCGACATCAACATGGGCTGCCCGGTGCCGAAGGTGTGCAAGACGGGTGCCGGCGCGGCGCTCCTCGAGGATCCGGCCCGCGCGGTCGCGTTGGCTCGGGCGGCCGCGCGCGGCAGCGGGTTGCCGGTTACCGTGAAGCTCCGCTCCGGCCAGCGACCCGGTGATCTGGACGGAATCACCACCGCTCGCCGGCTGGCCGAGGACGGCGGCGTGGCGGGCCTCTGCGTGCACCCGCGCCACGCCGCCCAGCGGCACAAGGGTCAGCCGAACTACGAGCTCGTACGCGAGCTGGTCGACGAGCTGCCGGTGCCCGTGCTGGTCTCCGGCGGCCTCTACACCCCCGAGAGCGCGCGACGCGCCTTCGCGCAGACCGGGGCCGCCGGCGTCCTGCTGGCCCGCGGATCGCTCGGAAACCCGTGGCTGTTCGAGCAGCTCCTCGGCCGGCGTGACGGCGAGCCCGGACGCGCGGAGATCCTCGGCGAGCTCGACTGGGTGATCGATCGCGCGGTCGAGCACCTCGGCGCCGAGCGCGCAACGCGCTACCTGCGCAAGTTCTACCCCTGGTACGTCGAGCGGCTGGGCGGGGGGCGGGCGCTGCAGGCCGCGCTGCAGCGCGCCCCGACGCTCGCGGCGGCGCGGGCGCTGCTGCACGAGGCGGGCGTCCCGGCGCCCATGGCGGCCTGAGGCAATCCGTGACGCGCGGGGCCTTCTCGCTGCGGCGGCCCGCGTGGGACGCGAGGCGGCGGCCCGCGTGGGACGCGAGGCGACGGCTCGCGGCGGCGCACGCCGCGGCTGCGGTGGTGGCCATCGCGCTGGCCGGCACCGTGCCGAGTTCCGCGGCCGTGGCCGCCGCCGGCCGGGCCCAGCCCTACGGCCACCACGACTTCGGCGGCTTTCGCAACGTCCTGCCGCCGGGCGCGAGCGGCTTCGACAACCTGCGTGAGCTGCTGGCCTTCAAGGCCGCCGGGGCGTATCCGCCCCACACGGGCGACCAGCTCGCCATGTACTCGGGGCTGACGACCGCGGCGCCGAACATCACTTCCTCCCAGCTCGGCCGCTACTACAAGGACGCGACCTTCGGCGTGCCGGCCGGCGAGGTCGCGAGCACCGAGAGCCCGGAGCCGGGGGTCACGATCGTGCGTGACCGGCGATACGGCGTGCCGCACATCTACGGCGAAACGCGCGCGGCACTGGAGTTCGGCATCGGATACGCCACCGCCGAGGATCGCCTGTTCTTCATCGACGCCCTGCGCCACGCCGGCCGCGGAGAGCTCGGCGAGTTCGCCGGCGGCGCCAACGTCGCGATGGACGAGGCGGTCTGGAGCAACGAGCCGTATACCGAGCAGGACCTCGCCGATCAGGTCGAGTGGGTCCGCACGCACGCCCCGCACGGCGAGCGGATCTTCGCCGACGCAGTCCACTACATCGCCGGCATCAACGCCTACATCGCTAAGGCGCGGAGCAATCCGCTCGCCCTCGAGGCGATGCTGCCGGCGGAATACGACGCCATCGGCGAGCCTCAGGGCCCCCGCCCGTTCACGCTCGATGATCTCGTCGCGATCGCCACGCTGGTGGGCGGCATCTTCGGCAACGGGGGCGGCCAGCAGCTCGCGAACGCGGTGCTCTACCAGGCCTTGACGCGCCGTTTCGGCCCCGAGCACGTGAACGTCCCCGGGTCCCCGGAGCGGGTCGCCGAACCCGGCCGGCGGCGTGCTGGAGCAAGCGGCGCCGCCGGCGCGAGCCCGGACCGCTCGGGCTTTGCCACGTTTCTGAGCTTCGACGATCCGGCCGATCCGGAGGCGCCGAGCACGGTGCGCGGCAGGTCGTTTCCCTACCAGACGCTGCCGCAGCCGAGCCCGGAGGTGCAGCAAACGATCGCGCTCCCCGACCCGGGCTCAGTCCGCTACGTGAACCACCTGGCGGCGGGGGCCGTCCCGGGCAGCGAAGCGGCGGGGATCGAGCCCGACGTCGCCGGCGCGGCGGGTGACCGGCCGGTCGCTCCGGGGCTCGAGGCGATGGCGAGCGCCGGCCCCGGGCTGCTGGCCTTCCCGAGCTCGGACTCCAACGCCCTGCTGGTCAGCGCCCGGGACAGCGCGAGCGGCCATCCGCTCGCCGTGATGGGTCCCCAGGTGGCCTACTTCTCGCCCGAGATCCTGATCGAGGAGGACATCCACGGGCCCGGGATCGACGCGGACGGCGCCGCCTTCCCGGGCGCCAACCTATACGTGCAGCTCGGCCACGGCCGTGACTACGCGTGGTCAGCGACCTCGGCGGGCCAGAACATCATCGACACGTTCGCCGTCCCCCTGTGCAAGCCGGGCGGCGGCAAGCCGACGCCGGATTCCGACTACTACCTGCTCCACGGGCACTGCACGGCGATGGAGACGCTCACCCGCCGCGAGTCCTGGTCGCCCAACCCCGCCGACCAGACGCCCGCCGGGTCGGCGACCTTCCGGACGGAGCGCACCGCCGACGGGCTGGTGATCGCCCGCGCGCGGATCGGGGGACGCTCGGTGGCCTACACCAATCTGCGCTCGACCTACGACCACGAGCTCGACTCGGTCTCCGGCTTCTACCTGCTCAACGACCCGGCCGCGATCCGCAATCCGCGGGACTTCACGAGCGCCGCCGCCCGGATCGATTACACCTTCAACTGGTTCTACGCCGACGACCGGCACATCGCGTACTTCAACTCGGGCCTGAACCCGGTGCGAGGCACCCACACCGACCCCCTGTTCCCGAGCTGGGCCGCCGATGTGTGGGCGGGCTACCACGGCGCCGCGCTGACCACGCCGGCCAGCCTCCGCGCGCGCGCGACGCCGCCGCGTGCCCACCCGCAGACCATCGACCAGTCATACCTGACCAGCTGGAACAACAAGCAGGCGCCGGGCTACGACGACGCCGCCACCGGTCAGCAGTTCGCCTCCGTCTACCGCTCGCAGCTCCTAGACGAGAACATCGAGCACTTCCTGCGTGTCCGCCGCGGCAAGCTCCGGCTGGCCGATCTCGTGGACGCGATGGGCAACGCCGGCACGCAGGACCTCCGCGGGGTCGAGGTCCTGCCCTACGCGCTGCAGATGATCGGCCGCCCCCGCGGCGGCGCCGTGAGCACCGCGGTGAGCGAGCTTCGCCGCTGGGTCGCCACCGGCGCTCACCGGATCAACCGCGGCCACCCGGGCGCGTCGGGCAACTACGAGCAAAGCGACGCCGTGCGGATCATGGACGCCTGGTGGCCGCGGCTGGTCACGGCCGAATTCCAGCCCGCGCTGGGGGCCGGCCTGTGGAGACTGCTTAAGAGCGACTTCCCGGTCAACGACGAGCCCGGGCACGGGACCTCCGGGGCGCACCTCGGCTCGGCGTTCGACGTCGGCTTCTACGGCATCGTCCAGAAGGACCTCCGCGCCGTGTTGCACCGCCGGGTCTCCGGTCCCCTGAACCGGCCCTACTGCGGGGGCGGCTCGGCGTCCCGATGCCGGGCCGCGCTCCTCGCCTCACTGCGCGCTGCCGTCCGCGAATCCGCCCGCCAGGTGTATCCGGGCGGCGGGCTCTGCGCCGCCGGCGACCAGATGTGCGCCGACTCGATCCAGTTCCGGGCCCTCGGGGCGATCACCCAGCCGCCGATCGAGTGGGTCAACCGGCCGACCTTCCAGCAGGCGGACGAGATCCTCGGACACGGTCCGCGATAGCGAGTGGCGTGGGTGCCGACGACAGCCCCGGCAGGTTGCCGGCGCGGTGTCCTATACTCATCCGCCCGCGCATCGAGGGATGCGCGTAAACCCCGCTCCAGCAGCGGGTTTTTCTCGTCCAGACTGCTCCAACCCAGGTCCAAGCCATGCCCAAGGACGTCATCCTCACCCCCGAAGGCCTAGCCAACCTCAAGGCTGAGCTCGATGAGCTCTCCACCAGCCGCCGGCGTGAGGTCGCCGCGCGGATCAAGGAGGCGCGCGAGTTCGGCGACATCTCCGAGAACGCCGAGTACGACGACGCCAAGAACGAGCAGGCGATGCTCGAAGCCCGGATCGCCCAGCTCGAGGACAAGCTTCGCTCGGCGACCGTGATCGACGCCTCGGACCTGAGCACCGACGTCGTCCGGGTCGGCTCCGTCGTCCACGTCAAGGACGAGGCCGGGAAGACGAGCCAGTACACGATCGTCGGCTCGGCCGAGGCGAAGCCGGCGGAGAGGAAGCTCTCCAACGAGTCGCCGGTCGGCAAGGCGCTGCTCGGCCACAAGAAGGGCGAGGAGGTGGCGTTCTCTACCCCCCGGGGCGAGCGCCGGCTCAAGATCACCAAGATCGACGTCCAGTAGGCGCCTCGGGTCGCCCCGGGGGATGGCCGAGGACGCCTCAGGGCGATCGTCGGAGCTGTTGGCGGCCCGCCGCCGCAAGCTCGAGTCGCTGCGTGCGGCGGGAATCGAGCCGTTCCCCCACGCCTTCCCCGGGGTCGAGCCGATCGCCGCCGTCCGCGCCGGGCACGAGTCGCTCGGCGCAGGTGAGGAGACCGAGCAGTCGCATCGCGTGGCCGGCCGGCTCGCCGCGCGGCGAGGCCAGGGAAGGATGGCGTTTCTCGACCTGGTGGACCGCTCCGGCCAGATCCAGCTTCAGGCCCGGGTCGACGTGCTCGGGGCCGAGCGGATGGAACAGCTGCTGTCGCTCGACCTCGGCGATTTGATCGGCGTCGACGGCACCGCGTTTCGCTCCCGCCGCGGCGAGCTGAGCCTCCGCGTCGATGCCTTCGCGCTGCTGGCCAAGTCGCTGCGTCCCCCGCCTGAGAAGCACCACGGGCTGAAGGACGTCGAGACGCGCTTTCGCCACCGCGAGCTCGACCTGCTCGCCAGCGAGGACGCGCGTGCGCTATTCACCACCCGGGCCAGGGTGATCTCGGCCGTGCGCCGGTTCCTCGACCGCGAGGGCTTCATCGAGGTCGAGACCCCCGTCCTGCAGCCGCTCTACGGCGGCGCGGCGGCGCGTCCGTTCACCACCCACCACAACGCGCTGGACCGCGAGTTCTACCTGCGCATCGCCACCGAGCTCTACCTCAAGCGACTGCTCGTCGGCGGCCTCGAGCGCGTGTACGAGCTCGGCAAGGACTTCCGCAACGAGGGCGTCGACACCACCCACAATCCCGAGTTCACGATGCTCGAGTGGTACGAGGCGTACGCCGACTACGAGGACATCGCGGCGCGCTGCGAGCGCCTGGTCGCCTACGTGGCGTCCGAGTCCGGCTATGAGGGAGACCTCGACCTGTCCCCGCCCTGGCGGCGGGAGACGCTGGCCGACGCGATCCTGACGCGGACGGAGATCGACATCCGGGAGCACGGGGATCGGGACGACCTCGCTCGCGCTATGACCGCCCGGGGGCTGTCCGCCCCGCGCGAGGACACGTGGCCGCAACTGGTCGACGAGCTGCTCTCGAAGCACGTCGAGCCGACCCTGACCGCGCCGACGTTCATCCTCGACTATCCGGTGTCGATGTCTCCCTTCGCCAAGCGCCACCGCTGCCGTGAAGGGTTCGTCGAGCGCTTCGAGGCGTACATCGACGGAATGGAGGTCGCGAACGCGTTCACCGAGCTGAACGACCCTGACGAGCAGCGCCGGCGCTTCGACGCCCAGCGCGCGCTGGCCGGCGCAGGCGACGAAGAGGCCCAGCCCTACGATGAGGCGTTCATCGAGGCGCTCGAACACGGGATGCCGCCCACCGGCGGGATCGGGATCGGGATCGACCGGCTGGTCATGGTGCTGACGGGGCGGCGCTCGATCCGGGACGTTGTCCTGTTCCCGGCGATGCGTGACTAGGGCGGCGCTCGATCCGGGAGGTCGTCCTGTTCCCGGCGGTGCGCGACTACCGCGTAATACCCTGGGTATATGCCGCGCCACGGTCTCGGCTCACGCCGCCGCATAGGCGGAGCAAGCACCTCAAGGAGCCTTAAGGCTCTTGGTAGACTGGGCAATGGCCCGAGAAATAAAGACCGTTTCGCTCATCTATCGGGGCTCGCGGGCCGAAATACATGGGTAGAACGGAAAACTCGGCGTCCCCGCAGCCCGTTATCAACGCTGGCGGCGTAAGAGACCAACAGGAAAACACCTCGACCGACAACCGCCCGAGTACCGCCGCACCTAGGAAGAAGAATCATGTTCGAGCGATTTACTGAGCGAGCCCGTCAGGTCGTCGTCCTGGCGCAGGAAGAGGCGCGGACGCTCAAGCACAACTACATCGGCACCGAGCACATCCTGCTCGGGCTGCTGCGCGAAGAAGAGGGCCTGGCGGCACGTGTCCTGGAGTCACTCGACATCACGGTGGAGCGCGTCCGCGCGCAGGTTGTGCGGATCGTCGGCTCCGGCGAGGAGGTCACATCCGGCCAGATCCCGTTCACCCCGCGGGCCAAGAAGGTCCTGGAGCTGGCGCTGCGCGAGGCGCTCAGCCTCGGCCACAACTACATCGGCACCGAGCACATCCTGCTCGGACTGGTGCGTGAGAACGAGGGCGTGGCGGCTCGGATCTTGCTCGACTTCGACGCCGACTCGGAGAAGATCCGCAACGAGGTCATCCGCATGCTCTCCGGTCCCGGCAGCCGCCAGCGCGGCTCCGGCTCCAGCGGCTCCAGCGGCGCCGCCCAGGGCGAGGGCAAGAAGTCTTCCAAGCTGCTCGACCAGTTCGGGCGCAACCTGACCAAGCTGGCCGCCGAGGGCAAGCTCGACCCGGTGGTCGGTCGCGAGACCGAGATCGAGCGCATCATGCAGATC